>JAUSGZ010000064.1 GCA_030648715.1 bacterium
TTGCCTGATCATTCTTGGGGTCGAGGGTTTCCACCAGGAGGTTGCCGCGTCCGAACCGCTGGTATTCGCCCAGGAGGTCGTGCACGTCTTGGCGGATGCCGATGAGTTCTTCCGGCAGCTCGCGCGAGAAAAAGATCTTCACGGTGACCGGTTGCGTGAGTTCGGAAAGCACCCGCCGCGACGCTTCCCCCAGCGTGTACTGCTTGTTCGCCGTCAGATCCCAGCGCAGGGTGAGGGGCGTGAGCAGCACATTGGCCGCCACAAGGATGGCAGGGATGAGCAGAACCCGCGAGAGCGAGTGGAAGTGGTAGAGGGTTTTTTTGGAGGCCATGGGATAGCTGGTAGCTTGGAGGTTGTAGCTTGTAGGTAGTGCGTTCGTGCCACCACCTACCAGCTACAAGCTCGATTATCGCCAGTGTCTGCGGATGAGCGTGTACACGTTCAGGTACAGAAAGAGCCCGATGAGCGACAGGAAGTAGACGATATCGCGTAGGTCCAGCACCCCTTTGGCGACGCTTTGGAAATGGGTGTACGTGGAGAGGCGGTAGAGGACATCGGCCAGCGGCCCGGCGGATGCCAGCGTGATGGAGATGCCGGATACCAGCAGTGCGAACGACGCGGCAATGGTCGCCAGGAACGCAACGATCTGGTTGCTCGTCAGGCCCGAGATCCACTGGCCCATCGCGAGGTACGCGCAGCCAAACAGCCACGCGCCCAGGTACCCGCCGATGACCGGCCCCCAGTCCAGGTCGCCCAACCGCGCCACGGAGATGGGCAGCGTCAGAGAGAACGCGAGCGCTGCGGCCAGGAACGTCGCGTTGGCCGCGAATTTCGCCACTACCACCTGCCACTCGGGTATCGGCAGCGTCAGCAGCAGTTCCGCGGTACCCTGGCGTTTTTCTTCCGCCCAGGTGCGCATGGAAACCGCCGGCACCAGGAGCAGCAGATACCATGGCAGCAGATCAAAGTAGGTGCGCAAGCTGGCTTGGTTGAAGAGGAAAAAGCTCTGGAAGAACAGCCAATTGCTGGTGACCAAAAAAACGACCGTGAAAACGTAGGCCGTCAGCGAAAAGAATTGGCCGCGCAGCTCTTTGGTGTAGACGGACAGGGCGGGAGACATACCGGGTGAAGCAGTAATCAGGAAGAAAGAATTAGGAATGTGGTATCGCCGGAACCGTTACCGGGGTTGCCGTTGTTGCCGTTACTGACTGCGGCTGCTCGGTCGTCAGGCGGTGGAACACGTCTTCCAGGCTGACGGCGGAAACCTTCAGTTCCAAAAGCGGCCAATGGCGCTCTACGCAGAGTTCGAAAATGTCGCGCCGCACATCGCGGGTCTTTTCCGCTTCCAGCGCGACGGCGGTTTCTCCGGCCGCGGGGGCAACCTGTTGCTCCAGACTCGCCACGCCGGGCAACTGTTGCAGGGCTGCGCATACCGCATCTTCGGGACCGGCAATGATTGCCTCCACTCGCCGGCGGCCGGCGGCCTGGGTAGTAAGTTCGGCCGTGGTCCCCTGCCCCACGATTTGCCCGCGGTTGATGATGAGGACGCGCGTGCAGCTGGCCTGCACCTCCTGGAGGATGTGGGTGGACAGGATGACGGTCCTGGTCTTGCCGATGTCGCGGATGAGATGGCGGATCTCCACGATCTGGTTGGGGTCAAGCCCCGAGGTCGGCTCATCCAGCACCACGAGCTCGGGGTTGCCCAGCAGGGCGGCGGCGAGGCCGACGCGCTGGCGCAAACCCTTGGACAGCGTGCCGATGCCCTGGCCGACGCGGTCGCGCAGCCCGCAGCCCGCAACCACTTTGCGGATCTCTTGGTCGGGTTGTGCCACCTGTTTGGCGGCGGCGGAGAAACGCAAGTACTCAAAGACCCGCAGCTCGGGATAGAGCGGATTGTTCTCCGGCAGGTAGCCGATCTTTTGCCGTACGTCCACCGATTGGTCGAGCAGGTCGCGCCCGTCCACCAGCACCTGGCCGCTGGTTGGGGCCAAAAATCCGGTGAGGACGCGCATGGTCGTGGTCTTGCCGGCGCCATTCGGCCCCAGGAACCCCAAAATTTCGCCGCTGGCGACGCGGAAGTTCAGGCCATTGAGCACCGCGGTCTGGCCGAAATTCTTGCGCAGGTTTTTGACCTCAATATCCACAACGGAAGTGTAAAGCGTAAAGTGGAAAATGCAAAATTATGGAGTCCCGCCAAGGGCGGGACAAAAGATCTTTTCCAAAGTTTTTCGTTTTACGCTTTGCATTTTGCGTTTCGTTTTAGCGGCTGCCGAGCGTAACGGTCAATGTTCGCTCCTTACCTTGGCGGAGCATCTTTACCTTCACCGCATCGCCGACCTTGTGTTTGGCGATGAGCCCGGAGAGTGTTGCCGATGGTTCCTCAATTTTTACGTCATCCACTTCCAGGATGATATCGTTCTCTTTGATGCCGGCGACGTCCGCCGGGGAGCCAGGGACCACGGCCAGGTCTTCGGCCGCCTCCCCTCGCAGCACCAGCGCGCCGTACTCCACCGGCAGTTTATTTTTTTCTTTTACCCCTGGCGTGATGGGCAGGTAGCGCACGCCCAGGAACGGCCGTTGGATTTTGCCGGTGGTCTTGACCTGGTCGTACACTTCGCGTACGGCGTTAGCCGGCAGCGCGAAGCCAATGCTCTGGGCGTCGGCCATGGCGACGTTGACGCCAATGACCTGGCCGGCGATATTGAGCAGCGGCCCGCCGGAGTTGCCGGGGTTGATGGCCGCATCCGACTGGATGATGTCGTCGAGCTGCTCGCTGCGGGTGCCGCCGCCTCCGGCGCGGATGGAGCGTTTCAGGCCGGAGACGACCCCTTTGCTGACGGTGTTGTCGAACTCGCCCAGCGCGTAGCCGATGGCGATCGCGGTTTGCCCGACCTGCAGTTGGTCGGAGTCGCCGAACGCCAGGAATGGCAGGTTGGTCTTTTCGATCTTCAGGATGGCAATGTCGTTGGCCGTATCTTTAGCCAGCACCTTGGCGATGACCTTTTCTCCGCGGTGGGCGTCGTCATTGAGAATGACGGTGTACTCGGCGTCCTCGTCCTCCACGACATGGCGGTTGGTCACGAGAAACCCGTCGGCGGAGACCAAGAATCCGGTCCCCGCGCCCACGCGCTCGCGGCGGGTGCCGCGCTGGCAGTAGCCGGGAATGCGGAAATCCACGCCGAAATCCTGGAGGAATTCGTCTTGAAACGGGCGGCGGTAGCAGAGCTCGATGTTGGGAACGTCGGCCGCGGCGACGATACTGACCACCGCGGGGCTGGCGTGCTTGACCACGTCAATGACCTGCGACTCCTCGCTGACGACTTGGATGGCCTGGCCGTTTCCTCCCGGCGCGGTGCCGGCGGCCGGCGCGCGCCAGAGGTTGCGCAGGTTCTGCCAGGCACCCGTGAGGGCTCCGTCGGCAGGCTTTGCCTGGTTGGCGACGCGGATACCGAGGCTGAATCCCAGGAAGAGGAAAAGCGCGATGACGAGGAGTCGCAGTGAGTTTTTTGTGGCTGAGGCGACCATATGCAGAGAAAGGTTAGCGGCTCGTTTGTAAAACGTAAGGTGCCGCGTCCCACAGCTCCAAGGTCTGGCCGTCGGCCATATCCACGCGGTAGACGCGCACGCCGTTGGGCTGCTGGTGGGAGTAGTGCAGGCGGCCGCTGTTGGTGAGCTGCTGCAGCGACGCGGGGTTCACCGCGGTCGTTTTAGATGCCGCCGGCACGGGCTGCATCCGGCTCACACCGAGGGCGGCAAAAAAACCGACCGCCAACGCGCCGCTGGCCAACGGCAGCAGCCGGCGCAACGCGTGCAGCCATGCGGCCGCGCGCGGCTGGGTGTAGAAAGTTGAATTCAGCAGCGCGCGCCGCAGCTGTTGGGTGAACGTCGGGTCAGGGCCTTGCGGCGGGGCCGCTTGCCGCAGCCGGCGTTCGAGCGATCGCTGGTCGGGAAGTTCCATAAGGGTTGTCCTCAAGCAGGGTCCGAAGTTTGCGCAAGCCGCGATGGAGGTGGGATTTGACGGTGTTGACCGGCAGGCTCACGGTCGATGAGATCTCCTGCAGCGAGAGGTCTTGAAAATAGCGGAGCGTAATAATGTGCTGTTGGATAGAGGTGAGTTGCCGTAGCGCTCCTTCCACCGCGGGATAGTCGGCCGACAGCGGCAATGAAGTAGGTTTCAGGTCAGGCAGCTGTTCGGCCAGTTCCAGCGCGACGGAATGTTTGCGACGGTAGTGGTTGCCCAATTGGGCGATGGCGATGCGGTACAGCCAAGCGGAGAACGGCTTACCCGTCCACCGGTAACGCCACAGCCCTTTGAGCGCCGCCAGGAACGTTTCGGCGGTCAGGTCTTGCGCCAGCGGCACGCTGCCGGTGCGCGACAGGAGATAGCGGTAGATACGGTCAACGTAGCGGTCATACAGGACGCCGAATGCCTCGGGGTTGCGCTTCGCGCGCGCGACTAGCACGGCTTCAACATTTGGGTGCATGCTCCTACTCATACATTGCAATTGTACGGAGAGGGGTTGCAGTCGGTCAATGCGGTGGCGTTGACAGTCCGCAGATTTTATGGAATGATGAGTGAACATTTTTCCTGCTTGAAGTTGCTGTCCAGACCTTGCTATAGTGCAGTCGTTCCTGTTTTTCCAGTAGTGGTTGTGGGCGCGTAGCCTGCCTGCCGGCAGGCTCAGTTGGTTATCCCGCCCCACGGCGGGACAGGGAGCGCGTCACTGACCCGCCTGCCGGAGTACGGAGTCGTTAATAATATAATATTTATTCCCCGTTCCATCGTTTGTTGCTGTTGGGCGCGTAGCTCAGTTGGTTAGAGCGCGTCACTGATAATGACGAGGTCCCTGGTTCGACTCCAGGCGCGCCCACCAGCAGCACGTGATGGGGTGACTCCGTACGGCGGGCAGGTAATGACGAGGTCCCTGGTTCAACCTCCGACGATGCCCGTGTTGTTGGTAGGCAGGGAGCGCAGGCGGTGGTGTAGAGGATTTAGAAATAAAATCTTGCCGGGCTAGCTCATTGGTAGAGCGCTGCCCTGAAGAGGCAGGCGTACCCAGTTCGATTCTGGGGCCCGGCACCATCATTGCAGACCCCCTAACGGGGTCTGTTGTGTTTCCGATCTCGTCAGTTCCTTGCGTGCCGGCAGAGATTCTGACTCTCGGCACCATCAGAGACCGACCCCTTAGCGGGGTCGGCATTGTTTTTTATGGTATTTTGGTTTGTCGGGTTGACAGTTACACAAAAATGTGGTAGAAATACCGGAATGTTCCTTGACCCTTTTC
>JAUSGZ010000070.1 GCA_030648715.1 bacterium
CCTTGCCGACCAGTTTGAGATCCTTATCCAGCACGTAGAGGTTGCTGTAGCTGTCGGTGCTCGCGCCGGTGCTGTACATGTCCCACTGGCGGCTGCGGGTGGTGGCGATGCGCAGGTAGCCCTCGTGTTCATCGAGCGCGAACTGGTTGAGTACGTACCCGGGCACCTGGCCCGCGCCGCGGTAGTCCAAGTCCTTGCCCTTGATCGCGATCTTGTGGACGACGGTGGTTTCCAGTTGCCGCGCGATCTCGGCCCAGCGTTCCTTCAGCTTGGTTTCCAAATCCTTTTCCAGGCGCTCCTGTTCTTCTTCGGTCAATGATCCGCTCCAGCGTTCAAGGATCGCGGATATCTTTTGGAATTTTTCCCGCTGGCTCAAGATGCTGGTGTCCACCGCTTCGATCTTGGCGATCTGCTCGCGGTCGCTGGCCGGCAACAGCGGCAGCACATAGCCGCGCATCACTTCCCAGGCAAACACTTCCGGGTCCAGCCGTTTCGTGTAGGCCAGGTAGAGGTGGTCGCGCGACATATAGACGGTCTGCCCCGCGCTCATCAGGTAGGCGTCGCCGCCGACCGGTTCAGCGGGGTTGGCGACGTTGACGGCCGAGACTCTGGTGTAGGTGTAGCCGCTGCCGTTCGGGTCAAAGTAGTACACATCGGGACAGTTGCAGCGGGCAACCCCGGGCGCGACCGGCAGCTCCTGGCCGTTCTCCAGGATGCGCGGAATGGAGGGCTCGCCTTCGTAGTAGGCCGCCATGCTGGAGGACAACAGGTAGACGTAGTTGCCGACCATGCGCGCGCCGGCAAAGCCGCCTTCGAAATCGAGGTCGCGGACCTGGCGCGGATTGCGGCGGTCTTTGATGTCGAACACCTTCAGGAACAGGTACGGCGAACGACGGCGGAATTTTTTATAAGTCTCGGAAGTGCTGATGACGGAATTGTTGCCGACCACGACCAGCGAGTCGCCGTTCAGGAACAAGTGCTCGGGGGTGGACTTGAATTCTATCTTGGCCAGGATGGCGGCCTGTTCGGCCGGGAAAGCATCCACAATGAACAGGTTGTTGCCGGACACGGTGTAGACGTATTTGCCGTCGGTCTTCACGATGTCGGACTCATCCACGCCCGACACCTGGACGTTGGTGCCCGAGTAGTCGCCGCCGCTATTTTGGTCTCCCCAGCCGACGATGGTGGCGTACGAGAGCCCCTGGTTGACCGTTGCCCCGAGGCCGGACGTGCCGCTCGACGGCATGGTAAGTTCATCCACCATCATGTCCGGCGCGGCCATCATCGGACTGCTGCGGTAGTACGATGTTCCCCCGTCGTTCGGATGGCTGCGCAAGAATTGTTCCACTTCTTGGTAGGAGGAGAACTTCATTATGGTCGTGGGTACCTGCAGCAGGGGAGAGGACGGCGTCGGGCTCGGCGCGGGACTGGCGGCGGGTGGCGGTCCGCCCCAGGGTACGCCAAAGGTCGGCAATTTTTTCAACGCTTTGAGCACGATAAATGCGCCGCCCGCGATCATGACGGCGGCAACGATGATGAGGGAAAGCAGCGTCAGCGCGGAACGATCCTTTGGCGGTTGCGGGTCCGCGGCCGGTCGGGTTGCCTGTGGCAGCATCGGTGATTCCATACAACGTTGGTGTTACACGGGGCAATTCCCCTCCGCCCCTCACTTTAGCACACCTAATCCTACGACGCAGTGCACAGTAGGTAACAAAAAGCAGGCATACGGTGGGCCGCGTGCCTGCGATGTTTGGCTGGCGGGTTGTGGAAATGCCCCTGTTCAGGGGTAGTCAGCGGCGCGACTTTGCGCCGCTAGCAAAGGACGACTTCTTCGATGCGGACGTCGACCTTCCCGTTGACGAAAATCCTGGCGATGAGGTCGACCCAGCCGGGTCGCTGGTGTTCCAGCCGGCTGGTGCCGCGGAGCACGACCCCGGCCTCTCGGAGGTCGGGGCAGGGTTCTCCGTCGGGGAG
This sequence comes from bacterium, assembly GCA_030648715.1. GTDB lineage: Bacteria > Patescibacteriota > Patescibacteriia > Buchananbacterales > GWA2-38-13 > VMFR01. The sequence continues at coordinate 1,975 of JAUSGZ010000070.1, forward strand.
TTCCTGGAGCAGCTCCAGTGCTCCGATGTTGCAGAAGTAGGGGACGACGGCGCGCACGCCCCCGGGCTTGAGCTGGACGCGCGGGATGCGGGCGCGCACCGGCCGCATGTGTGGGATGCCGACCGAGGCGATCTCGTCGGTCAGCATGTAGGGCTGCTGGTATTGGGCAACCTTCATGTGAGCCTCCTCTCAGATTGTACAAAGTGCCGGCCAAACGTGGTTACCATGCCAGAACCATTGGCCGCGGTCAATGATTAAAATCCGGATTTGGCTGCGTTGACAGGAGACATGGATTTTGCTACCGTACAACTTCGCGTTTTTCCAGCTGGACTTTGGCAATTGGAAGAAAGGAGACCCTCATTCTAGTTCGTCGGTGGCGCCGCATTGGGTGGTACCGCCAGTATTTCCTCAACCGCGCCGCATGCGGCGCACCATTGCAAGGAGGTTTCCGTGAAGGAACCGCAGATCAAGGGGCCAGGCATCTTCCTGGCGCAGTTCATGGGTTCGGGCCTGTGTCAGGATTTTGATTTGTCCTGTCACTGGGCGAGTCAGCTCGGCTACCGGGGCGTCCAGGTGCCGTCCTGGGATGCCCGTTGCATCGACCTGAAGCTGGCTGCTGAAAGCCAGACCTACTGCGATGAACTGAACGTCAAGGCCGCGAAGAATGTCGTGCAGATCACCGAGTTGGCCACCCACCTGCAGGGCCAGCTGGTGGCCGTGCACCCGGCCTACGATACGCTGTTCGACGGCTTCGCGCCCGAGAGCGTCCGCGGCAAACCGGCCGCGCGCACGGCCTGGGCCGTCGAGCAGATGAAGCTGGCCGCGAAGGCCAGTCGGAACCTCGGTCTGACCGCGGTCCCCAGTTTCACCGGTTCGCTGCTGTGGCCGTTCGTGTATCCGTGGCCGCAGCGCCCTGCCGGGCTGGTCGCAGAGGGCTTCAAGGAACTGGGTCGCCGCTGGCGGCCCATCCTGGACGCCTTCGAGGAGGTCGGCGTGGACATCGCGTGGGAGCTGCATCCCGGCGAGGACGTTCACGACGGCATTTCCTACGAGCGCTTCAACGAAGCGGTCGGCAACCACCCACGCTCGCGCATCAACTACGACCCCAGCCACTTCATCCTGCAGGGGCTGGACTACCTGGGTTTCATCGACGAGTATGGTGACAGCATCGTCGCCTTCCACGTCAAGGACGCGGAGTTTCGGCCCAGCGCCAAGTGCGGCGTGTACGGCGGCTTCGCCGACTGGAAGGAGCGCGCGGGCCGCTTCCGCTCGCTGGGCGACGGCCAGGTGGACTTCAAGGCGGTTTTTTCGAAGCTCACCCAGGCCGGCTATCGCGGTTGGGCGGTGCTGGAGTGGGAGTGCTGCCTGAAGGACTCCGACCAGGGAGCGTACGAGGGCGCCCCGTTCATCAATTCGTGCCGCATCAGCACACCCGAGAAGGCCTTCGACGACTTCGCCGGCGTGCAGACCGACGCTGCCAAGCTTCGCGCGCTGCTGGGCTTGCTCGCCGACCCCGACCTGCCCGTCCTCCAGACCTCCTAGCCGTCCTACGGCTTCCCGTTCATTCGTCCACCTGTTCCTCACCGGGACAGGTGGTTTTTTAATTGTTCCTCCAAAGTCCCCCCTACGGGGGATCACCCGAAGGGTGACAAGGGAGCCAGCGAAGAAGGCAGGGCAAGCAAACCAAAAACGGCCCGTCGGGCCGTTTGGTTTTTTGTGCTATTTGCGCAGCCGGCGCGTGTGCTTGGCCAGCCGCCGCCCAATGGCCGTGTTCTTCTTAGCATGCTTGGTGCGGGCTTTTGCCGCGGTGTTGTGCCCCATAGCTGTTTGGCGTTAGGCGAGTATGCTCGTGTTGAGTATAGCAGACGTTCGCATTTTTTCAACCTCGATAAAAAAGGGCCCCCCATCGTGCTACCGATGGGGGGTGTTTTAGCGTTGGGGTTCCGGCGGTACGCCGGAGCTGCCGCTTGAGGGTTGGCGGCCGGCGATGGTGTGAAT
>JAUSGZ010000074.1 GCA_030648715.1 bacterium
GGTGTCGGCGTCGGTGTTGGCTCCGGCGTGGGCGTCGGCGTCGGTGTGGGTGTTGGCGGCGGGGAAACGCGAACGGTCGTCGTTTCCGTCACGCAGGTCCACGTATCGTACTCTCGCGTCCAGAAGCAGGCTTGGTTGGTGATAATATCGCCGTCCTGGGCGGTCGCGGGCACGTGGACAATAACGTCCACCTCGTTGACCTCGCCCGGCGGCACCTCGCCGAAGTTCCAGCGGTTGTTGCCGGACGTCGGAGCGGGGTTGGCGGATACGAACGTCGTTGCGCTATCGTAGAACTCCTTCAGCTCCACGCCGCCGCCGGTGCACATTCCCGTGCCGGTGCTCGCGAGCCGCAGGTGGTAGGAAATGTTTTGGCCCGGCTCCACCGGGTCAGGGGAGTCGGTCTTGGTCAGCTCCATCACGCAGGTCGGCGTTGGGGTGGGCGTCGGGGTCGGCGTCGGCGTGGGGGTGGGGGTGGGCATGACGCAGGCCGGGGCGCTGGTATTTTCGCTTTCGTAGAACGTGTAGATGCGCGCCGCCGCCGTGGCGATATCTTCCAGCTGGGCGGCGGTGGCGTTCACGTCGGCAAGTGCTTGCTCCAAAATGGCGAGTGCTTGGCCGACCGTGGACGAGGACGAAAGGCCGAGCGCGGAGAATGCCGGATCGCCGTTGTCGGCGCCAGCCAGGAGCGCGTCGACGTCCAGGCGGCCGGAAACGACATTGGCCTCATCCGCCAGGAGGTGGGCGCGCGCACGGCAGTACTGTCCCTCGGTTGTACCGCCTGAGGGGCACTCGTTGATGCTCGTATCGGTGCAAAATTCGCCGCCGCTGATGCCGGAAAAAATACCGGCATAGCCGCTCGATAGGGCGCTGACCTCATCGGCCCAAATACTTTCACCGGGACAACCGTCGTTGTTCTTGAAAAATCCAACAGAACGCGCGGCACAGGATGGCCCCGGTTCGTCTTCGTGCGCTAATACCCCTGCGACACGTCCGACGGGCACCACGCTCAACACCAGGTTGGCAGCCAGGAGCGGCAATAAAAAAACCGCGACTTTTCGGGCGGTTGATGACTTGATATGGGCAAGCAACGCCGCGGCCTGATAGCCGATGGGTTTTTGGTGTTTGACCGGACCGAAAGCGGCGTTCGCCATAGGCAATAAAAGATGTGTAAAGCGTTGCTCGTCTTACCATAAAAGCAGGAAAAATACAACTCGGATTTTCGTCCGCCATCGCTGCGAAAGAGGGGACCAAGAAACGATGTTTTTTGTTTCTGGATCCCGGGTCTGGGCCCGGGATGACGTTGGGTGCGGGCGTGTGTCTCACCCCTACCGTCATCCCTGCGCCTCAGCAGGGATCCAGAAAAACACTAAACCGTCATCCTCGCGCCCAACCGTCATTCCGGCCCCGGAGCCGGAATCCAGAAAAAACGTAACCCGATCCTGGATCCACCCGCTGGAGTTTACCCTCATGAAAATGAGGGGCGGGGATGACGGTATCAGTCGGAGAAATTATCCACAGGCATTTAAAGATATAAAATCTGTTCGCCGATACTGAAAAAACTCGTCAATGATACTTTTGCGACGCATATAAAATGTTGCACGTGGAACTAAGATTAGACGAAAAACATCATTGTGAAATATATATATTCAAATATTTCTAAATTTGTAAATAACTATACGGTGTGAATATTTCACCACCATTTTCCATAAAATTCATGTCAAGAAAGGCATTAAATTGCTAAAATCAAGCACGTTATGCTTGAATTCGCGCTCATTGCGGTAAAGGCGTTGCTGTCCTCGGTTATTATTAGTGGCACGCCATCTTTTCCCTACAGCATAGCCCAAAAACCGGCGGAAATTCCGGTGAAAGCCATCTACGTCACCGCATATACCGCCGGCGACAGCAAAAGGTTTCAAGGGCTGGTCGACATGGTCAACGCGACGGAGCTCAATGCCGTTGTTATTGACCTGAAAGATTACACCGGAAGGGTGTTCATAGAGACCGGGCATCCGCTGGAAAAAGAGCTTGGGTCCTACCAGGCAAGAATAAAGGATCTGCCCGGCATGGTTTCCCGGCTTAAGGGGCAGGGGATTTACGCCATCGCCAGGATCGCGGTTTTTCAGGACCCCTATTTAGCGGAAAAACGGCTTGATTTAGCCGTTAAAACCAAGTCCGGTACCGTGTGGAGGGATTTCAAGGGCCTGGCATGGGTGGATGCTTCGCGCCGGGAGGTCTGGGATTACAACGCCGCCATTGCCCGGGCCGCGGTGGAAGCCGGCTTTGACGAGGTGAACTTTGACTATGTCAGATTCCCCTCCGACGGTAGGATAAGGGAGATGCATTTTGCGTTCGAGGATGAGGGCAAGACGAAGAACGAGGCGATGCGGGAATTCTTCCGTTACTTGGCAGCGCAAATGAGATACCTTCCCGCGCGCTCATCCGTGGACCTGTTCGGAATGACCCTGTGGCGCGATGACGGGCTCGGCATCGGTCAGCGGTTCCAGGATACTGTCGGATTTTTTGACTACGTCTACCCGATGGTTTACCCGTCGCATTATCCGGATAATTTCGAGGGATTCGCCAATCCTGCAGACTACCCGTACGAAATTGTCTACAGAAGTCTAGACAAGGGCAATAAATTTTTGTCAGGAAAAATGACAAAAATGCGCCCTTGGATTCAGGATTTTGATCTCGGCGCCGATTACGACCGGGAGAAAATTATTGCCCAATTCAAGGCAGCGTACGATGCCGGCTCGGACGGGTGGCTGATGTGGAACGCGTCAAACCGGTATACGGTAGAGGCGCTGAAGGTGGAGTAGGGAGCCGTTGTCTGGATTCCCGCGTTCGCGGGAATGACGTTTTTTGTTTTTCTGGTTCCCGGCTGAGGCGCACGGATGACGGTTGCGGTACGGCGTTCACCCGCACCCAACGTCATTCCGGCCCCAGAGCCGGAATCCAGAAAGAACACGATCCGATTTTGGATTCCCGCCCGCGCGGGGATGACGGTTATCGTTTTTTCTGGATCCCTGCTGAGGCGCACGGATGACGGTTGCGGTACGGCGTTCACCCGCACCCAACGTCATTCCGGCCCCAGAGCCGGAATCTAGAAAACCGATCCTGTCCATTACTGGATCCCTGCTGAGGCGCAGGGATGACTGTGGGCGCGGGGATGACCGGGGAGGCTTGGGAATAACAATGCAATGAATGGCAATACTTGCCAATAGATCGACAATCATGTCGTAACCCGATTTCCTCCCTGCGCTCAACCTGTTTTCATCCTGTGCGTAAGTAGTCGTCTATTTGTGGATAAAAATCTATTGCAGTATATGTGAGGCGCTGCTAGAGTGGAGCAGGTAATTGAAAACAAAAAACAAAACCAAGCGCAAAAAGAACCAAAAGGCCAAAATCTTTGTACCCGCTGCCGTGTGGCAGCTCTGGAAAGTCAGGAGTCGGAGGGGGAAAGATTTTTGGTTTTTTGTTTTGTTTACTGCTTCCGGCGGAGAGCGTGCGGCGGCTGCCGCGTAACGCGACACCATGAAGCACGGAAAGGGTTCGAACAAAAAAGTAAACCGCGCGGAGGGGGTCAAGGTTTGCGGGCAAGCTGCCGTGGGGCGGCTGTTCCCGCAGTATTCAGTAACAGTAAACGAGCGATCCTGTGCCAGGTAACGGCGCAGGTTTTTTGTTGTCCGGCAGTTTTATGAAAACCAACCGAATTCGCGCGCGACTCTCCGGCTTGATGCTCGCCTTGGCGCTGGTTGCGAGCGCACCCATCTCGGCGTTCGCGCAGGTCGGCGGGACTATCCCGAACCTCGAGCCGGTGTGCGACAGTTTGATGGTCGTTGATTTTATCACGGATGCAGAGGGCAATACCTTAAAGCCCGGCGACGCGGTCGCCGACCAGTACCGGATGTGGGGCGTGAATATCGCCGCCTGGAATGACGGCGGCAGCCGATCAGCGACCGTTGCCGAGCTGCCATCTTCCACCGGCCCGGTGTCCGCCGCGCGCGTCGGCAACGGCCAGGCCGGCACCATCAGTTTTGAATTCGCGAGTATCGTTTCCGTCCAGGCCGTGGAACTTATCGGCGCGAACCGCGACGGCGGCAAGATCCTGGTCTACGACCAGAACAGCGAACTGCCCGCCGGCATTCCGGTCACGGCCGGGCGAGCCAATGAGATCCGCGCCCTGACGCTGGACACCCTGGACGCCGCGACGCGAATGGACGTCGCCTTGACCGAAGGCAGCGGCGTATCAGCCATCTACCTCTGCCCGTTGTCATCGCCCAAGCAGGTGCCAAAACACAACTTTCCGGCGCTGGCCATCAATGCGGTGCTGGATGAGGACGTCCTGCGTTCGGGACAGTCTACCGACGTGACCGTGACCATTACCAACACCGGCTATTCGGTCGGCTACGACCTGACGCTCGCACAGCAGCTGCCGCCCGGGCTGGTCTTTGCCGACGACAACAGCCGAGAACGCGTCTGGGACCTGGGCGCCATCGGTTCCCGCGGCAGCTATACCTTGGCGTACCCGGTGAAGGCGGAAACGGTGGCATCGACGGTAACCGTGGCGACGTATGTTACGTCTATGATCTCCAACGGCCGCGGCAGCGAAGGCGCGGCTTACGACCGCCTGGAGTTCACCCTGCAGAACGGCGCGGTGCTGGGCGCGGGAAGCCCCGAACCGGTGCAGCCCGCAAAGCCCGTGGCCCAGGCGCCAAAGCCGACCCCGACGCCGACCGTGGCGGGGACTGCTACGCCCGCGCCGACGCCGAAGCCCGCGTTCTCGCCGGTCGCAACCCCGACGCCGGAAGAACCCATCGGCGGGCCGCAGGATTCCCCGACCCCGGAGGGAACGCCGGAAACCGCGGCAAGCCCAGCTCCGACCTCCGACACGTTGTTTGGCGACGACACGAATGAGAAACCGCTGGTGCTGCCCGCCGGTGGTTTGGCGACCGACACCGCGACCACGACCCCGGGATTATTGTCGAGTTGCACCAACTGGCTGGGTCTGCTGGGCGCGCTCAACGCCGTGCTCATCGCGATGCTGGCCATGAAAGAGCGCAAGGTTTCCAAGGACGGCGGCAGCCGCTGGGTGGTGGTGATGCTGGCCGCAGCTGTCCCAATGATCATCTGGTACCCGGCGTGCGAACTGAATTACTGGCTGGCGGTAACGGCGGTAGCGGCTGGCGCGATGCTCTATTTTATGGCCAACAAAGGCGGGCCGTCCGGAGAGATAACCGCGCCGCCCGAAGTGAACACTGGAACGCCGCCGAAGATTTCGACCTAAGCCACGTTGTACCCCTGGAGGAGGGGAGGAAGGTACATCTGACCATACCCGCGCTCCATTGGCATCTCAACGGTTCCCCAGGCCGCGCTCCCTGATGGCAAATTTCACAGGGCGAACGCATATAGACAACCATCTATCCAAGTTATCGACTACTGCCTATGAAACCAAAATGCCTGAAATGCCTGAAGTCCATCGCGGTGCCAGCTCGGTTCCAGATCTTCAACCACCTGATGAAAACGGGCAATAAGAACTCGTCGGTGTCGTCGCTGGTGAAACTGACCGGGCTCCGGCAGCCGACCGTTACCTTTCACCTCAACCAACTGCAGAACGCCGGCCTTATCACGAAAAACCGCGTGGGCAAGAACGTGTTTTGCCGGTTGAGCGCCCACTGCGCCCATTGTCCTCTCTACGCTTGAACGCGAAAACGGCGGCGACGGTTGCCGCCGGGTGTACGTTGGCTTACGGCTGACGTACACCCGGGAGCGACCGTCACGGACGAGTAAGTTGGGTAGGTAAAGTAGTTGGGTAGGCGGGTAGAACCGCAGCATTGACCAACCGTAACCAAACCGTCATTCCCGCGGAAGCGGGAATCCAGAAAAACCGGTTCATCGGTTTACTGGATCCCGGCTCTGGGGCCGGGATGACAAGATGACGTTGTCCGTCCATTGACCCGTGCCCTCACCTGGCCGAGTGAGGGGACCGGAAATGGGAGGATAATCACTCCCGAGGAACCTTA
>JAUSGZ010000029.1 GCA_030648715.1 bacterium
TTTTGGTATAATACCATGATTTATGAACAGACCTGAAATGTCTCACATCTGGTATACTTTATCCCATCCGGTAATCCTTTTACAGTGATGAAAAAACCGCGGTCCTGGGGAAAAAAAGTGGCGTTGCTCGCGATTTGCACGGAACTCGCGGTGGGCGTCGGCCAATGGATCGCCCGCCGGTTTTCGCTGACTTCGCGAGCCAAGCGGTTCGCCCGGGGGGAGGCCGGGGAGCTGGGCCAGCTGTTCACCGGCAAAGAGGGGTGGCGCCAGTTCTTCCGTGATTCTCATGGCTTGCTGCGCGATTTCCTCATTCCGCACCACGGCAATGACCACCGCCCGCACGCGCTGCGCCCGCGCAGTCTCATGACCTATACGGTCGCGGCGGTCTTGGTCAAGCTGATAGCGTCGGGCGCGCTGTTCCTCTACTTCCCGACGCCGGCCAGACTGGCGCGGATCGTCGCCCAGGAGATCGTGGCGCTGGCGAACCGGTCGCGCGAGGAGGCGGGGCTTTCCGGGCTGCGGGTGGAGCCGTTGCTGGCGACGAGCGCCTTGAAAAAAGGAGAGGATATGATCGCGCGCGATTACTTCGCGCACGATACGCCCGATGGCCGCAAGCCGTGGAGCTTCATTGACCGCGAGCAGTACGATTATGTCTACGCCGGCGAGAATCTGGCGGTGGATTTTATGTCCGCCGACGCCATCCACGAAGCGTTCATGCGCAGCCCGTCGCACCGCGCCAACATCATGAACGCGCGCTACCAGGATATCGGCGTCGCGGTGGTGAATGGCACGCTGGCCGGGCATGAGACCGAACTGCTGGTCCAGTTCTTCGGGACCCGGCGGCAGAGCCCGACGCTGGCCGTCGCCCAACCCGCGGCAACGCCCGCACCGGCGGCAAAACCGTCGCCCAGTCCGGCCCTTCCGCGCCCGACGCAAACCCCGCAGGAAAATCCTTCGGCGCCGCCCGTACCCGTGGCCCAGATCAGCCCGAACCCCCAGCAAAGCACGACCCCAACACCCGAGCCGCTGCAGGAGCCGCCGACGCTGGTCGCAAGTCTTGACGGGAGCAGCGGTTTGACCCAAGAACTGCCCGTGACCCTGGCGGCCGAGCCGATACTCGTCCTGGGCGCGGAGAACCGCACCGACCAGCTCGTCGCGATGGTCCTTTCGTTCTCGAATTTTTTCCTGATGGCGCTGGTGGTCTTTTTGGCGGCGGCGCTGCTGCTCAATATTTTCGTCCACATCCGCGTGCAACACCCTAGCCTGATCATGCAGAGCATCGCGGTGCTTTCCCTGCTCATCGCGATGGCCCTGACCAAGCTGCACTTCTTGGAACGGATCGGAAGCCAGCTGCGGATCCTCTAATTTGAATTTCCATGCCTACCTCGTCTGCGCACCCGCAAGGCCCTGGCGCTTGGTCGACGCTTTCCGCCAGCCGCGACCGCGTCCGCGCAGATTTCGCGACCGTCGCCAGCCACCAGCTGCGCACGCCCATCTCCATCATCCGCTGGGCGCTGGATTCGGTGCTGTCCGGGCGGAGCGGCCGGCTGACCATCAAGCAGCGCGAGTACCTGGAGCGCGCCTACCAGCAGAACTCGTTCATGGCGCGGATCGTCGGCGACCTGTTGCGCATCAGCCGCATTGAAGAGGGCGGCGTGAGCGTGGTGTTCAGCGCGTTCAGCGTGCCCGCCCTGGTGCGCGCGGTGCTCCAGGAATCATCGCTGCTCGCCAAGGCCTACAACTGCACGTTGACGGTACGCGCGAAGGACGGCGTGCCGCCGGTGACCAGCGACCAGATCAAGCTGAAAGAAGTGTTGCAGGTGCTGGTGGACAACGCCATCCGCTACGGCAAGCGCGAGGGCCGCGTCGACATCATCATCGCGGCCGCCAAGGGGAATATCCTCATCAGCGTGCGCGACCATGGCATCGGCATCCCCACGCGGCAGCAGAAGAACATCTTTACGAAATTTTTCCGAGCCGAGAATGCCATCCGTTCGCAAACGGAGGGACTCGGCCTGGAGCTGTACATCGCGCGCAGCTACGTGACCGCGATGGGCGGCAACATCGTGTTCAACAGCGTGCCCGGCGAGGGGACCACGTTCATGGTCGCGCTGCCGCGCAAGCCCATACCCGGCAGGCTCCCGGCGGTGCCCGTCCCGGCTCGACGCGCTGCCGATGAGCTTTCCCGGATGGTGCAGCATCTCGGTGATGGCGTGCTCATCCTGGATATGGCGTTCCGGGTGTTGCACTGCAACAGCGCCGCCGCCAAGCTTTTCAATCTCAATCGCGAGGCGATCGGCAGTTACGTCGGCGACCTGGTGGATGCCCCGGAGCTGATAAAATTCTTGAAACGCCGGCCCACCGGCGAGGATTCCATGGAGGCCAAACTCCGGCTCCCGGGGGACGACCACCTAGCCCCATTCCGCCTGCTGCTGCTTCCGCTGCGCAACCAGGATGTCATCACCGGCTGGGCGCTGGTGGTGCAGGAGACCATTGACCATCACCGCGCCGACCTAGCGGCCGCCGAGCGCATCCGGCGCGAGCGCGAGTTCGTCTCCATCACCGTGCACGAGCTCAACGGCCCATTGAGCGTCAATCGCTGGAGCCTGGAGATGCTGAAGCGCGAGTCCATCGGCAAATTGAACGCCGAGCAGCGGCGGCTGGTGGACCAGATCTATCGCAACAATGAGCGCCAGCTCGTGCTGGTCAAGGACATGTTGAACCTGGCCAAGCTCCAGCAGGGGCGGTTTTCCATCAATCCGCAGCCGACTAATTTGGCGGTAACACTCCGCGATGTGCTGGACAGTTTCCGTACCGCCGCGCATATCAAACATATCGCCGTACGGTGGGCGGGCGTCCGCCGTCTCCCGAGCGTGCCGGCCGACGCCGGGCGCATTGCCCAGGTTTTTACAAATCTCATCAGTAATGCCATTAAATACACGCCGCCGCACGGCCGCGTGACCGTGCGCGCGCGGACCGTCAGTGGAACGCAGTTGCGCCAGCTCACCGGTAAGCTGGGGGTGGCCGTGCGCCATACCGAATCGCCCCAGTACCTGGTGTTCTCGGTGCAGGATAGCGGCATCGGCATCCCGTCCAATCAGCGGCGCAAGCTGTTCACGATGTTCTTCCGCTCGCAGGAGGTCCTGAAGCGCAAGATCGAGGGCACCGGGCTTGGCCTGTATATCGCGCGCGCGATCGTTGAGTTGCACCGTGGCGACATTTGGTTCGAGAGCCAGCCCAGCCGCGGTTCCGTGTTCAGCTTCAGTGTGCCGGTCGCCGCTCCGCGGTAGCCAAATTTTTTTTCGATCTAACCCCAACCCTATGCCACGGTCCATAAAAAAAGTGCTCGTCATCGAAGACGACAAAAATCTCGTGCGGTTGCTCAAGGATGCGTTGGAGGGGGGCCAGTATGCCGTTTCGCTCGCGCTGGACTGGAGAGAGGCGAAGTCCCATTTGCAGAAGTCGCGTCCGGATATCATTTTGCTGGATATTTTACTCCCGGGGGAGAGTGGGTTTGACGTGTTGCGCCAGCTCAAGGCCAACACGGGAACGAAAGCCATTCCCGTGGTCATCCTTTCCAACCTCGGCCAGGAGCAGGAGATACGTACCGGCATGGACCTGGGTGCGATCGATTATCTGGTGAAGGCTGATATTGCCATTGACCAGGTCGTGCAGAAGGTGCGGCAGGTACTCAAAGGAAAGAACGCCTAACGCGTCGGGTATGGCGCAGTACGACATCGTAACGGTTGGCACCCTGGTGCGCGACGTGACCATGTTCACGACGCAGGGCCAGGTGCTCAAGACCCCGGGCAACCTGACGGCGCAGCGGCTGATCGGGTTCGAGTATGGCGCCAAGATCAAGGTGCCGCAGGCGCATTTCGGGGCGGGCGGCGGGGCGGGCAACGCCGCCGTTACCTTTCGTCGTTTGGGACTGCGGGTCGCCGTGGTCAGCCGCGTCGGCAATGATGCCGAGGGCGCGTTCCTGAAGGGGGACCTCGCGCGACAGGGCGTGGATGCTTCGCGGGTCCAGACGGATGCCGCGCGGCACACGGCAATGTCGTCCATCATCGCGTCGGCGAAAGGCGAGCACGACCACGTGATCTTCGTCTACCGCGGGGCGTCCGAGGGGCTGCGGCTGGACAGCGGAAGTTTTTCCGGTTTGCGGCCGCGCTGGGTGTATATGACGGCGCTGACGGGCGACGTTTGGCAGCAGAACGCAAAGTCGGTGTTCGCGGCTGCCGCGCGCAGCGGAGCGAAGGTCGCCTGGAATCCGGGCGGCGAGCAGATCTCCGCCGGCCGGCGCGCGCTGGAACGGTGGCTCAAAATGACCGGCGTGCTCATGGTGAACAAGGACGAAGCCATTGAATTGGTGCTGTCGGGCATTAAATTAGGGAAACGCAATCCCAGTTTCCTGAACAAGCCGTTGTATTTGCTCAACATTCTGAGCGACTGGGGCCCGAAGCACGTCGTCATTACCGACGGAGTGCACGGCGTGTACGCGCTGCACGCGGGCAAGGTGTACCGCCAAAAGGCGCTGCGCCGCAAGGAAGCCGACACGACCGGCGTCGGCGACGCGTTCGGCGCGGCGTTCATCGCCGGGCTGCAGCTTGCCAAGGGCGACGTTCGGCTGGCGCTGCGCTGGGGCGTGACGAACGCCGCATCGGTCCTGACCAAGGTCGGCGCCCAGCATGGCATCTTGTCGCGAGCGGAACTGGCGGCGCAACTGCGGCGGACGCGGTGACCTCGTGGAACTTAAAACTTGGAACATGAAACATAGAAAAATCAGTTATCCTTCGAGCGAAGCGGAGCGGAGTCGAGAAGTTAGCAGGATCATTCGCTTCTCGACCGGGCTCGAAGACTAATTTTTCTAGCTTTCAGCTATTTCTCAGTACTCTCAGCTTGGAACTCCTATGCGGGTACGACTTGAAATTTCGGCGCACCATTGTCACGTGACCAACGAAGACGTTGCCATCCTTTTTGGCCGCGGTTACCATTTGCGGCCCCGGCGGGAGATCTCCCAGCCGGGACAATATGCGGCGGCCGAGAACGTGCGTATCCGCATCGGCACGGGTGAGATCACCGCGCGCATCGTCGGCCCAGAGCGTCCCCATACCCAGGTGGAGATACCAAAGACTTTGGCCGTGCACCTCGGCGTCAATCCACCGGTAACGTATTTCGGGAGCAGCTCGGCGCCGCGGGTGCAGTGCGAACTTATTGGTCCCAAGGGGCGGGTGCGGCGACGCGCGGTCATCGTCGCGCACCGTCACATCCACTGCAACCCAGTCGACGCCCGGCGGATCGGTTTGCGCAACCGCCAGACGGTGTCGGTCCGTACGCACGGCACGCGGCCCCTGACGTTCCATGACGTGGTCGTGCGGGTACATCCGAAGTTCAAACTCGCCTGCCACCTGGACACGGATGAGGCCAATGCGGCCGGCATCCGGGCCGGGGAGTGGGGAACGATCGTGGCGGGGAAGTAGGAATTTGGAATAAGGAATTAGGCATCGGTAGCGCCGCCGGCGGCGTTCGCTACCCCTCATTCCTGATTCATAATTCCTGATCCAAAATTCATGTCCCGCGATTGTCTCCTGGTCGTCAATGCCGGTTCTGCGACCCTGAAGGTCAAAATTTTTAAATTCAGCGACCTCTCGCTGCAAGTAGCCGCCCAGGTGGAGCGCATCGGGTTGTCCGGCAGCACCTTGGAGGTGCACGAGACATCCTCAGGCCGCATGATCCGGCGCAATTTTCCCGGGGGAATCGCCCAGCACCAGCAAGCGCTGCGCGAGATCTGCAGCCATTTCAACCATTGGGGCGAGCGGCTGCGGGCGGCGGCGCATCGTATCGTGCATGGCGGGAGAACGTTCCGCAAGCCAGCGCCGTTGACTAAAGAGACGCTGACGCAGTTGCATGCGCTTTCCGCACTGGCGCCACTGCACAACCCCGTCAACCTTGCGGTGGCCGAGGAGGCCGCAAGGTTATTCCCTGGCGTGCCGCAGATAGGAGTATTTGACACGGCGTACTTCGCCGACTTGCCCGAGGAGGCGGCCATGTACGCGCTGCCGTACGAGTACGCGGAAAAGTATGGCATCCGCCGCTATGGGTTCCATGGCATCTCGCATCAATTCCTTGCCGAGGCGGCCGCCAAGGATCTGGGCAAACCGTTGGAGCGGTTGCGGCTGGTGACCGCGCACCTGGGTTCCGGCTGCAGCTTGGCGGCGGTGAAGAACGGCGCTCCGGTCGACACGACCATGGGGTTCAGCCCGCTGGAAGGGTTGACGATGGGCACCCGCAGCGGCGATGTTGACCCGACGGTGGTGACGTACCTGCAAAAAGTGCAGCGGCTTTCTCCCGAGGTGGTGGAAACCATCTTGAACCGCCAATCCGGCATCCTCGGGCTGTTCGGCTACTCCAGTGATCTGCGCGACGTGCTGTGCGCGGTTGGCCATCCGGTTGCCGGTTACCAGCCGCCCAAGCCGTTCACCGCGCAGGACAGGAGCCGCGCCAAACTCGCGCTGGACGTGTTCGTCTACGATATTATCCGGTACGTCGGGGCGTTCGCGACGGTGATGGGCGGGATGGACGCTCTGGTGTTCTCCGGAGCGATCGGCGAACGGAGCGCGGTGGTCCGGTCAATGGTAAAAGAGCGGCTCAAGCTGTTGATGCCCTTCGCGGCGCTGACCATACCGACCGACGAAGAATGGCAGATCGCCAAGCTTTCCCAGTCGTTGGCGCGCCGTTTGCCGTCGCCAGTTGCGGCGGTACCGGCGGCGGAGCAGCCCGCCGCATCCGCTTAACCGTCGGTTACTCATTGTATTCCATCGGCAATGTTTCGGCGTCTCTTGGTCGGCAACGTCAGCAAAAGCATCACGTCGGCGGCGGCCGTCGTAGGGTTGATGTCGCTGGTATCGCGGGCACTTGGGCTGCTGCGCGACCGGGTGCTGGCCGGAGAATTTGGCGCCGATGCGGTACTGGACACCTACTATGCGGCGTTCCGATTACCCGACCTGGTGTTCAATTTGCTGGTGGTCGGTGCGCTGTCGGCAGGGTTCATTCCCATTTTCACCGAAATGTTGCACCGCGACGGCGCAGACCACGCGGCCGCCTGGCGGCTGGTGAATAACGTGCTGCACACCGTTGCCTTGGCGTCGGTCTTGGCAGGGCTGGCGCTCTTCGCGTTCGTTGCGCCGATCACGCGGCTGCTGACCCCCGGATTTTCCCCCGAAGAGCTGCGGCAAACGGCTGACCTGACGCGGGTGATGCTGCTGTCACCGATGCTACTGGGGGTGTCCGCGGTGCTGGGCGGGGTATTGCAGTCAATGAAACAATTTTTCGTTTTTTCCCTCTCGCCGATACTTTACAACGTCGGCATCATCGCAGGCGCGCTTTTTCTTGTCCCGCAATTCGGTATCCGAGGGTTGGCCTGGGGCGTGGTGCTGGGCGCGGGGTTGCATCTGCTGATCCAGCTGCCCGCGCTGCTGGCGGCCGGGTTTCGCTATGGTTGGGTGCTGGACCTGGGCAACGCGCAGTAGCCGCAGATCCAGCGCCTGATGGGCCCGCGCACCGCGAGTCTCGCCATCGTGCAGCTGAACCTCGTCGCGGTGACGGTGTTCGCTTCGTCGTTGAGCGCGGGCAGCCTGACGGTGTTCACGTTCGCCAATAATTTGCAATCCTTCCCGCTGGGAATTTTTGGCATTTCGTTCGCCATCGCCGCGTTCCCGACCCTGTCCGAGCTGGCAGGAAATCGTGAGCGGTTCATCGCCACGCTGTCGCAAACCGTCCGCCAGATATTGTTCTTGATGCTGCCTGCCACCGCGCTGCTCGTTGTGCTGCGGGCGCAGCTGGTGCGGGCGCTGCTGGGCAGCGGGCGGTTCGACTGGCACGACACCGTGCAGACGACCGACGCGCTGGTGATGTTCTGCATCAGCTTATTCGCCCAGGCGCTCATCCCGCTGCTGATGCGCGCCTACTTTGCCCAGCGCGACAGCGTTACGCCGCTGCTCACGTCGCTGGGCGGCTGCTTGCTCAACATCACCCTCGCCATCGTCCTGCCGGGTCTGAGTCTGCCCGGCCAGTCGCGGACGCTGGGCGTCGCCGGATTGGCCCTTGCGTTCAGTCTGGCGAATGTTCTGCAATTAATCGTACTGTGGGTCCTGCTGCGGGCGCGGCTGGGCGGTTTGGACGGACGGACCGTGGCCGCATCGGTCGGCAAGATGATCTCGGCAACTTTTGTCATGGTAACCGCCGTACAGCTCATGAAGTACGCGGTTGCTCCGCTATCGGGCACGCAAACATTCCTCGGGGTGGCCGTGCAGGCGATGGTGGCCGCCTTCGTCGGCACGGTTGCGTATGGCGGGATGATGCTGCTGATGCGTTCACCGGAAGCCATGGCATTCGCGGAAACCTTCCGTCGTCGCCGGCGGACGCTGGTGAACGTGACGGAAACCGTGACGGAGCCCGGCGCCTAGGCCGGAGAAGCTAGAATTCAGGATCAGGAATCAAGGTGTCGGATCGTTTTTTACTTGCTCCTTACTTCTTGCTACTTGCTTCTGTAACCTCGACAGGACGAAGGATTGTTGGTACTGTTTGAATTCTACGTCGTACTATGGACACCGCCCACATCCGGAATTTCTGTATCATCGCGCACGTCGACCACGGGAAATCCACCCTGGCCGACCGCTTTTTAGAAATGACGGGAACGGTCGAGAAGCGGCATCTCAAGGCCCAGATGCTGGACATGATGGACCTGGAACGCGAGCGTGGCATCACCATCAAGCTGCAGCCAGTTAGGATGCAGTACCGCCACCAGGGAAAATTGTTCGAATTGAACCTCATCGATACGCCCGGGCATGTGGACTCCACCTATGAAGTATCGCGGAGCCTGGCGGCGGTAGAGGGCGCTATTTTACTGGTGGACGCGACGCAAGGCATCCAGGCGCAGACGCTCGCCAACCTCTACCTGGCAATGGAGCAAAACCTGACCATCATTCCGGTCGTCAACAAGATCGACCTGCCCGCGGCGCAGGTTGACCGTTCGGTCAACGAGCTGGTGCGGCTGCTCGGCGTGCAGCCCGAGGAGGTGCTCAAGATATCGGGCAAGACCGGCCTGGGCGCGGAAGCGCTTTTGGGCTCGGTCATTGAACGGGTGCCGCCGCCGCAACCCGGCAAAATTCCGGAGTTGCGCGCGCTTATTTTTGATTCAAAATTCGACGACTACCGGGGCGTCATCGCCTATGTGCGGGTGGTGGACGGGCAAGTCTCCGCCGGACAGACGGTGCGTTTTCTGGCGACTGGAAAGGATTCGGACATTATCGAGGTCGGAACGTTCGCGCCGGAGCTCAAGCGGGGCGAAGTACTGACCGCCGGAGAGATCGGGTACCTGGCAACCGGTCTGAAGCACGTGGCTGACTGCCGGGTCGGCGATACCGTAACCTTGCGCGCCGATCAGTCCCCGCTGCCCGGGTACCGCCAGGTCAAACCGATGGTGTTTGCGGGGTTCTTCTGCCGCGAGGGGGACGACTACCCGCATCTGCGCTCTGCGTTGGAAAAGCTGGCGCTATCGGACTCCGCCTTGCAGTACGAACCCGAACATTCTCCCGCGCTGGGGTACGGGTTCCGTTGCGGGCTGTTGGGGCTGCTCCATTTGGAGATAGTTCAAGAACGGCTGCGCCGCGAGTACGGGCAAGATGTGGTGGTGACGGTGCCGTCGGTCGCGTACCAGGTCGTGGACACGCAGGGTGCTACGACCATCATCCGTTCCCCGCAGCAGCTGCCGTCAGCCGACCGCTACCAGCAGGTGCTGGAACCGGTAATGCGGCTGGACGTCGTGACGCCGAAAGAGTACCTGGGCGGGGTGATGCAGATGGTCTCGTCGCGCCGCGGCGAGTATCAGACCACCGAGTACCTGGATGACGAATTGGCGGTACTCCATTACCGCATCCCGTTGACACAGCTGCTCGTGGATTTCTACGACAAGCTGAAAGGCATCTCGGCCGGGTACGCGTCGCTGAACTACGAGTTCGATTCTTACCGGCCGTGCGAGGTGGTGCGGCTGGATATCATGGTAGCGGATGAACCGGAGGAGTCGCTCGCCAGTCTGGTGTACCGTGATGAGTCCTACGAGGTGGGGAAGCGGATCGTTGCCAAACTGAAGGAGACCATCCCAAAACATCAGTTCGTCATCAAGCTGCAGGCGTCCGTTGCCGGCCGGGTGATCGCGGCGGAACGAATTTCGGCGCTCCGCAAGGACGTAACGGTCAAGCTGTCGGGCGGCGACTACACGCGCAAGCGCAAGCTCCTGGAAAAGCAGAAGAAGGGTAAGAAGAAGATGATGGCCGCCGGCGTGGGCCGGGTGGAAGTGCCCGCCGAGGCATATTTGTCGGTATTGAAGCGGTAGCTCCTCGCAATAGAAAGTATTAGTCGCGACGGGCAGATGATCGTTTCGGCCCAGCGTAAAATGCGCGGAGGATATACGATGAGCTATAAAGAATTGCGAATTAAGAATTGGGACTGAAATAAAAAAAGCATATGGAAATTGGATCTGAGCCGGTAAAAAAAATAGAAATTATTCCAACCGGCTTAAAGTTTGGCCTCGTTAATGCTGTCGTCACTTCGGGTCTTTTTTCCATAAATTATTTCATCCAGGGACTATTTTCCGGCTTTGCAGACGAGGGCCTGGGTATTATGATGGTCACCACCCCGTTCGTATTTTTGCTGGTTTCTTTGACCGTCATTCCATTTTTTCAAATCGCATACCTAAAAATAAAATCCCGGGGCATTTCCCCCCGCGACCAAGTAAAAATCTTTGTTTTAGAAATGTTGTTCGCGACGATTTTTAATATCATCTTTTATGTTATTGTTCTAATTTTATCCCATCAGATTTTAGAAGAAATTTTGCCCAACAAAATTTTTTGACAAAAGATAATCTCCAAACTGTATTTTAAATCCACTAACGAAGCCGGGTCAGCCAACCCAACATGATTATTACCCCGCACAGACCACTCGGCGAAGGGAGTTCGCATAACAACGTACGGACATTAGCACTGGATGGTGTAAGGGTTGGTATTGGAGTTTAACCAGCAATTCCCGCGGCCCTTGGTGCGGGGTATAGATTAGTTGATTGATTATTTTCCGTGTATAATTATATGTATGTTGCGCCCCTCCCTTGCAACGAAAACAGCTATCGGCACTGTTACTACCGTCGCCGCCGCAGCCATGCTCGCGGTCAGTTCATTGGCGCTCTCGGTCGGGTGGGGGATGATGATGGTGGCGGTGGGCAGATCGCTGGGACATCGGCAACCCAATGTGCTACTCGTTTCCCCAACGCCTGGAACCATCGTCGTTGAAAGCGGCTTTAGCCCTGCGCCCTCCGGGCGCGCGGGGTATTTTATTGTCTATGATGGCGAACCGTTGGTGCGTATCGAGCAAGCCCAGCAGCAAAGGGTTATAAAAAGGCTTTCTACGGCGCGCGCTGCTGAAAAAGAGTTGGCAGACATAAAGGTTGAACGTGAAAAACAGCGGACATCGGTGCGGGGAAAGGTGCTCGATAAGATCGCGGTGAGTCGCAAGCGCGCAAACCGCGCCCAGCTTGAAAAAGAAGTTTTTACCAAAAAGTTCGATGACCTTATTTTTGCCGACGTGGTGCGGATCAGCGAGGATGAGGCGGTGGAGGTGGCAAAAATCCTGGGCGTGCAAGTCGTGCCGAATTATCTTTCCCACGCGCTGGTTACAAAATCCGCCGCGTTGATCGGCGCCGACCAGGTTCGGGCGTTCGACGCGAATGGCGATCAATGCGCCGTTTCTGGTAAGCCATGTTTGGATGGAAGTGGTATTACCGTGGCAATCCTTGATACTGGCGTGGACTACACGCAGCCGATGTTCGGTTCGTGCACCCGCGAGCTTTTTTTGAACCATCAATGTGCCAAGGTTGCCGACGGGTACGATTTTGTTACCTGTGACGCGCTCACGACGTTGAACGGCTGCTGCTATGCTTTCGACGGTCGGGGTAATTGCGTTGACGATCGGTCGCGACCAACCGATAGTGACCCAATGGACGGCGAAGGTCATGGTTCTCATGTCGCCGGTATTGCGGCCGGCCGCGATGTGGAGAGTAACGTCTTTGGCGTCGCTTCGGGGGCAACGATCTTGGCGTACAAAGTCGCAAATGACGCGCAGGGAATTGCTCTTCACGATTGGATAATCTCCGCCTTAACGGAATCCGTGCAGAAAGGAGCGCGCGTGGTAAACTTGAGTTTCGGACATAAATGGATTGGAGCGCCCGATGACGCATTAACTGCAGCCATTAACGCCGCGGTGGATGCTGGTGTCGTTGTGGTAGTATCCGCCGGCAATAGCGGCCCCGGAGGCGAGGCTTCCTGCAGGCAATCCGGCGATGGCAGCCGAAATTCGGTTTGTTCACCAGGTACTGCAGAAAAAGCGATTACTGTCGGTGCCGTATACAAACAAAGCTATGCCATACAAGGTTTTATTGTGAGAATCGGACCGGATATTGACCCGCAAGCGGGTCAGGTGGCGTCCTTCAGCAGCCGCGGTCCGGTCGAGTGGTCTCCAGGCGGTATACTACAGACGCGCAATAAACCCGACGTCACCGCCCCCGGGATTTTCATTTGTTCATCCGGTACGTTTAATGTCCGCGGACCATGTCTTTTTATCGATGAGCAAACGCCGGATGTGCCCACCGCGCCTAACGAGAGCTACGTACGGAGCCAGGGCACCAGCCAGGCTGCACCAATGGTTACGGGTGCGGCAGCACTGGTATTGCAGAAAAATCCAACACTAACGCCGGACGCGGTGAAGAATGTTTTGTTGGCAACCGCCGCGGATGATCCGGCCGTCAGCCCAGCCAGTGAAGGGGCGGGAAGGGTAAATGTGGTCGCAGCCATCCAGGCGACGCAGTCGCCGGCGGTGCCGGCACCGCGGTTCCGCCGCGGCGATGCCGATAGCAACAGTCGCGTCGAACTGACCGATGCCGTTTTCACACTGGAGTACTTATTTATTGCCGGCAAGCCGGCGCCCGGTTGTCTGGACGCTGCCGACGCTAATGACACCGGCGAGGTCGACCTTTCCGATCCCATCCGTACGTTGTATTACCTTTTTATCGACGGCGCAGCCGAACCACTTCTGTCGCCCGGTGCAACTGATCT
>JAUSGZ010000016.1 GCA_030648715.1 bacterium
ACTTTTCCGTTATTCTCACGATCGCCGATATCAAACGATTGAAACCAGACCCCGAAATTTACCTCCTGGCCGCGGACCGGTTGAACGTACAGCCGACTGACTGTGTTGTCATCGAAGACTCACGGGACGGCGTCGGGGCGGCGAAGAACGCCGGGATGTATTGTATTGCCATTCGCCACCCCTACACACCGTCCGGACACCTCGACCGGGCCGACCGCATCGTCGAGCGTTTCACGGAACTGACCCCGACGCTGATCGCTGGCGCACTCTCACGATAAAAAGAAACGGGCCGGAGGTTGTCCGACCCGTGTTATCTGGTTGTGGGAATGTGCGAGGCTACTCGAGTTCCGACGGGATGCCGTCATCCGCGAGCGCCGTGTCGACGCTCATGAGTGCCAGCATCTGCGGGCTGATCTCGCTGTTGTCCACGAAGTGATCGATGGCTGCCCACCGCTTTCGGAAGTACGAAATTTCGAACTCCTGGGTGAGCTTGAACCGCTCGAGCACTTCGGTGCCCTTGCGGTGCCGGTCACGTTCGCGCAGGCGCACGAGGCGCACCGGCGCAGGAGCGTGAACGAACAGCAGACCGTCGATGAGCTCACGTAGCTCCGGGATGGCGACGCCATCGAACACGATCAGCCGTCGGCGCGACGGGCTCGTGGGCGGGATGATGATCTCGCCGGTGAGTTCGCCGCCATCGGCACGGTTGTAGACGTTCTTCAGGTGAACGCCGTCGCCGTTACGCAGCGTGCGCAGCACGTGCCCGGCACGCTCGAAGTCCCACCAACGGAGTTGGTCGCGACGCAGCACTCCCTCTTTTGGCGAAACCCGATCGCCCTCGGCCAGCCAGAGTTTTCGCTGGCGGCTCGAGAGGATGAAAAAAGCGTCAAGGGGAAGCTCGAAGCTATCGAAACCGAGGTCGTGGGCAGTGGCCACGGCACAGGGACCGATATGCGTGGTCTTGCCCGCGCCGGCCTGACCGGTGATGCCAAGAATGGCGACCTGCCGCGACTGGCCGAGACCGTCGATGATCTCACGGAACGGGTTGTGGCTAGACATACGCCACCTCCTGCTGCCAGCTGCTATCCAGCAAACACGCGCCGTTCGCCAGCAACTCGTCCCGACCATCGGGGAAGATGACGGCTCCGGCGTAGCCGGCAGCGATGGCGGGCGGGCCATCCGAGAACTCGCGATCGCCGACCGACAGGCAAACTTCCGGGGGAAGCTCGAGGTGGCGCGCGATGCGTGCGAAGAACTGTGGATCCGGCTTAGACACCGCGAAGGTCTCCGCACCGAACACCGGTGCCGTTGGCAGCGCCGCGCGCAATCCAACGCACCGGAGGACGCGCTCCCCCACTGCAGACGGCGAATTCGTGCCGAACGCGATGGTGGAAAAACGCTCCGCCAGCCGCACGAAGTACGCGCAGATCGCGTCATCGTGGCTCAGCCACTGCTCGGGCTGCCAAGCGCGGCAGCGCAGCTGGTTCCACTCTTCCGGAGTGACGCCGAACGCGTAGACCGCCTCGGTCAGGGTTGCCGGCCGTCCGACACGATGCGCCAGATCTTGACGCAAAGTACGAAGCCGATCTTCGACCGTCTCTTTCTTCCAGCCCTTCAGCTGGGCGACCTCGGCGATCTCGCCGCAGCTGCCGGCACTGAAGTAGCCAGAATTAGAGTAGACGGTGTTGTCGATGTCGAGAATGACCCCTTGAATCATGGGCGGGGTCGGCCCATTTTTTCTTTTGACGTACACCTTAGGCACGACACTCTCTCCTCTCGCTGGATGTCCAACCACTAGGAAAACGACGAACACTCCGTACGCAACTGATGTTGCCTCCTTTGCTTGCTGCACCACCAAGCGGGTTATATGGCCTGCTGAATTTCCTCAGAAAACCCTACGGGAAGCCCCAGGGCATGCCACGTCAAAACGTGGGTTGATTTGTCAAAGACCGAACTGAAGGAGCACAGCGCAAGCCGCCGGCATGACCCGATGGCCTGCGCCCTACTCCAAAAAAACTTTGCGCTCCCTGCGCAAAGTTACAAACCTCTTGAAGAACCTTTACCGGCCGAGAAGAAATTGAAAACTCCTGCTCCGCGAACTATCGACAACGCCTGGATTTTCGCTTTGATGAAACGATTTTTTGCCATAGCCGACATACAGTGAAATCATCATACTTCATCATACAGTATTGTCAAGCTTTGCTATCCACACCGGATCTAAACGGACGGCGACCCCTTCCCCCACTCCTTGACGGCCTGTTCGTAGATCTCCGGGGTGCCGACGTCAAACCATTTCCCCTCGAATGGAAAGCCGAAGAACCGGCCGGTCGCCGCCAGCTTCGGGAACACGTCGGATTCCAGCGATTTATCCTTGGGCGTGATGACCTCGAAAATAGCAGGGTCGAATACGTAGACGCCGGCGTTGATGACGTGGGACAATGTCTGCCCCATGGCGGGCTTTTCCTGGAAGCGCAGAATTTTTGACCCGTGCAGGGCAACCACCCCCCAGTCGGAGGCCTTCGCGACCGAGGTCAACGCGACCGTCGCGACGCCCTTGTGCGACAAATGGAATTCGGCCAGGTCGCCGAGGTCGATCTCGGCCAATACGTCGCCATAGTAGCAGAGGAACGGTTCGCTACCGAAGAACTTGCGCGCCTGGCGCACCGGCTGCGCGGTACCGCTCTCGGCGTCGCCTTGGTCGAGATAGCGAATGGCCACCCCGAACTTGCTGCCGTCGCCGAAGTGCTCTTTAATCTTGGCGCCCAGGCTGCCGATGGAAATGACCAGGTCGCGAATGCCGTACTGCCGCAGCAGCGCTACGCTGTGCTCGAGCAGCGGCTTGCCGGCCACGGGCAAGAGCCCCTTGGGCAGCTCGTACGTGAACGGCCGCAAGGCCTGGCCGCGTCCGCCCGCCAGAATGAGTGCGCGCGAAATTCCCGGGCCAAGGCTCTTGGTCAGCAGGTACTCGATGGCGTGCGAACGGTTGCGGATGCGCGAACCGTCAATGAACTTGTCCAGCTGCTTGACCAGCTCGTTTTTCATCGTGATGGTGAGGCGGAGACGCGACATAGGGGAAAAAATGAGTATCCGTATTCTACACCCGGCCCCCCGAACGGACAAGGGGGATAAATGAATTACCGCCCCGCAACCCCGCAGTCGTGGGCAGGTCGGGGCGGTAGCACCCCATCAACCCCAGCACCAATGGTGCGCCCAAGTTGTACGGTGGAGCGCTGTGCCGTCCAAGGGGAGGGGCTATTCGCCCCGCGCGCTCCACCACGGCTGGACAACGACGAGCGATCAGCAAGGTTTGGAGGAAGGAGAACGGCACCATTGGTGCGGGGTTATTTTCCGTACCTCTCCATAATTGATCCCGTCCCGTGACCACGGTACGGGTATTCTGGAGGACGGAAAATAAAAACCCCCGCGGAACGCGGGGGAGGAACGCTTGAGGGCACTATTCCCGGCATCGACCTACTGTCGCCCCGAAGGACTATCATCGGCGCTGAGTAAGGAAAGCTTTCCGCCCCGGGCGGATCTGCCGAGGGCAGAAACTGCCGTGCCTGCCCCACACCTTTACCTTGAGTTCAAAGTTCTCGGCACCGACCTACTGTCGCCCCGAAGGACTATCATCGGCGCTGAGAGGCTTAACTGCCGTGTTCGGGATGGGAACGGGTGTGACCCTCTCGCCGAAGGCACCGAGAACACTGAACTCAAGAAAAAAATGATCGATACGGGATTGAGGATGGCCACCGCCGCTGGCGGGGTCCCGCCCGCGGCGGGAGAACGGGTGTGACCCTGACGAGCAAGACTCCGGGAATACTACCCTCAAACGTTGGTACAGTGAGGTAGACGTCAGCACGATTCTTGTGGTCAAGATGCATCGGCCGATTAGTACCCGTAGGCTTCACTCCTCGCGGAGCTTCCACCATGGGCCTATCAACCCGCTCATCTCGCGGGGGCCTGTAATGAAATCTAATCTTGGAGACCGCTTCGCGCTTAGATGCTTTCAGCGCTTATCGAAACCGAACGTCGCTACCCAGCGATGCCCCGGGTGGGACAACTGGTACACGAGCGGTTCGTCCATCTCGGTCCTCTCGTACTAGAGATGGGACTCCTCAAATTTCTACGCCCACGAAGGACAGGAGACCGAACTGTCTCACGACGTTCTGAACCCAGCGCGCGTGCCGCTTTAATTGGCGAACAGCCAAACCCTTGGGAGCTTCTCCACCCCCAGGATGCGACGGGCCGACATCGAGGTGCCGAACCTGGTCGTCGATGTGGACTCTTGGACCAGACTAGCCTGTTATCCCCGGAGTAGCTTTTATCCGATGAGCTTCCGCCGTCCTATATCGTACGGTCGGATCACTAACTTCCGCTTTCGCGACTGCTCGACGTGTCAGTCTTGCAGTAAAGCAGGCTTTTGGGTTTGCCCTATCGGCGCGATTTCCATCCGCACCTAGCCTACCTTTGTAAACGCCTCCGTTACTGTTTGGGAGGCAACCGCCCCAGTTAAACTACCCACCAGCTACGGTCCCCCGACCGGATTCACGGTCGTAGGTTAGGAGTCGCATCGTCCCAGGGTGGTATCTCATTGGTGACTCGCCTTGCGGCGAATCTCCCACCTATGCTGAACAGGAACGACGTGACACCAGTAGCAAGCTATAGTAAAGCTTCACGGGGTCTTTTCGTCCTACCGTGGGTAACCCGCATCTTCACGGGTCTTGCAGTTTCGCCGAGTCCCTCGTTAAGACAGTTCTCAAGTCGTTATGCCATTCGTGCGGGTCGGAACTCACCCGACAAGGGATTTCGCTCTGTTTGTTACACTCTCTTGCGAGAGGGCGCGGTCATTTCTGCCGCGCGCTGCAAGTCGCCCTGCAGATCGGACTATATCTTTCCGCCCTGGGCGGATCTGGCGTATAGTCTCTACGGACTTTCCCACTCGACATATCGAAACTTCGAAATATCGAACTGGGGTTGCCTCGGTGTTGTCCCGCCGCTGGCGGGATGTTCACCGATACAGCCAAATTTTCATTCCTACCTCTCCCTGGCAACGGGAGTTCGGAACGGAGGTCTTTCGCCTCACTAAGGCAGCATATCCACCTTAGGACGGTTATAGTTACCGCCGGCGTTCATCAGCGCTTCGGTTCAAGGCTGCCGCTGCCTTGCGGCAGCATGACCTCTCCCCTTAACGTTCTGACCCTGGCCAGGCATCAGCCCCTATACTTCAGCTTGCGCTTTCGCAGGGACCTGTGTTTTTGGTAAACAGTCGCTTGAGATCGTTCGCTGCGGGTCCGACGAATCGGACCAGTCCTTATTGCGAACTTACGAACGCTACATTGCCGAGTTCCTTAACGAAGGTTCTCTCGTACACCTTAGTATGCTCTACCAACCTACCTGTGTCGGTTTACGGTACGGTTGCACCACGCTTAACTCTAGAGGTTTTTCTTGTCAGCGCGTCGGATTCAGTTGGGTCGGCCGAAGCTTTCCCTTCCGCCAACCGCCGGAATTCCGCGCGGGGATTTGCCTCCGCGCCATCCAGCAGCCAGCGACGTCCATACCAATAGACGCCAAACCGTTCGAACCGCGTCACCCCATCGAAAACGTAGTGCAGTGCTGGAATATTAACCAGCTCATCCATCGGCTACGCCTTTCGGCCTCGCCTTAGGGCCGACTAACCCTGGGTCGATTTGCGGTGCCCAGGAACCCTTGGGTTTTCGGTGGGCAGGGTTTTCACCTGCCGTTATGCTACTTGTGCCAACATTCTCACTTCCGAGCGCTCCGCCGGCCCTCACGGGTCCGACTTCACCGCCCTCGGAACGCTCCTCTACCACCGACGTCTTCCGGAGAAAACGTCGGTCCGTATCTTCGGTACCCTGCTTAGCCCCGTTACATTTTCGGCGCAACCCAACTTGACCAGTGAGCTGTTACGCTTTCTTTAAAGGATGGCTGCTTCTAAGCCAACCTCCTGGCTGTCGGAGTCGGATCACCGCCTTTCACACTGAGCAGGAATTTGGGGACCTTAGATTACGGTCTGGGCTGTTTCCCTTTAGACTAAATGGAGCTTAGCCCCCACAGTCTTACTCCCGGACGTTTTCGGCACGGTATTCGGAGTTTGATTGGAAGCAGTAGGCTTTCGCCACCTTCTCCCATCCAGTAGCTCTACCCCCGTGCGTACCATCCGAGGCTAGCCCTTAAGCTATTTCGAGGAGAACCAGCTATCACCAAGCTCGATTGAAATTTCATCCCTAGCCACAACTCATCCGAACGTTTTGCACAGCGTACCGGTTCGGGCCTCCCCCCGATGTTACTCGGGGTTCACCCTGGCCATGGCTAGCTCGCCTGGTTTCGGGTCTTGTCGCCGCTGCTGGAACGGCCTATTAAGCCTTGCTTTCACTGCGCCTGCCCCCTGTCGGGGTTAGACTTGCAACGACGACAAACTCGTTGGCTCATTCTTCAATAGGAACGCCGTCATCCACCTTGCGGCGGACTCCGACTCCTTGTAAGTAGATGGTTTCAGATACTGTTTCATCGCCCTCACCGGGCTGCTTTTCACCGTTCCCTCACGGTACTGGTTCACTATCGATCGCGGCAGAGTATTTAGTCTTAGCGCATAGTCACGCCGGATTCCCACAAGATTTCTCGAGTCCCGTGGTACTTAAGAATACTAGCCGTAGAGTTATAACCCCTTTCGCTTACCGGGCTCTCACCGTCTATGGCCCCCCGTTCCAGGGGAGTTCACCTAGGGAAGTTATACCGACGGATCGGGTCACCCTACCAGAGCATGTCAGCGCTCAACCGCCAATATCTTGCTACGCCATCGCAACATGTGGACTGACATCCGTTATGCCGCCGACGCGCCCCTTGCGGGACACGCCAACGGTAAAGTTGCGACGGTTTAGACTGCTCCCCGTTCGCTCGCCACTACTAGGGGAATCGCGCAATCCACGCAATCAGCCCCCAGGCGTTCAACCCGAAGGCTGGAACGCCGAAAGCTGACCGCGAAAAATTGCGATAATGTTGTTCTCTTTTCCTCTGGCTACTGAGATGTTTCACTTCGCCAGGTTGTCTTTCCGACACTATAAATTCATGCCGGAATGATCCTGCTTCACAGGACCGGGTTACCCCATTCGGAGATCTCCGGATCAACGGTTGCTTGCCACCTCCCCGAAGCTTATCGCAGGCTGCTACGTCCTTCATCGTCTTGCCGTGTCGAGGCATCCACCATCTACCCTTATTCGCACCTTGACCACAAGAATTGCGCCGCTCGCTCCTCGGCGGAGCCGCGGGCATCCTCGTGGTACCACTTTCTCTCGAAGATGCTTTTGTTACCTCACTGTATGCAGTTGTCAACGACCGGGATTTCCATCCGCAGGAAAATCCGCTGGAACGGACTCGGCCTGTGAAGAGAAACAACGCTTGGAGGGACTAAAAAAGCCGCAGGTCGTGCGGCTGGGGGTCGGGACAGTACAACTGCCTCAGTCGCGTGACGTGATACTGGTTAATCCCCGGCTACCCATAGGCGAACGCTTAGTTTTGAGTAATTTATGCTGCCTCCCATTATAACGACCCATATCCAGGATGTCAAGACAGGGGCGGCAACGGGGGTTCACCCTGTTCTTTTTTGGCCTGGTTAAGCTGCTTTTTCGCTCGATCAAGCAGCCTGCCGAGCACGTAGGTTAACACCACGATCAGCACCGTCACGACCACGGCATATCCAAACATTGCCCACAGGTTATCTTCAGGCCGGGAGAAAACTCTCTCGAAAAACTTCTTAATAAAATCGTTCCAGGCCAGTGCGGCCACAATGCCAAAGCCGGTGGTCACCAACTGGCCCATTTTTTCCAGAATTTCGACTTTCAGCGACTTCCTGTCTTGGGAATTTTTTTCCGACATATGGTTGTGGAATAGAGAGAGAAAACCGATCACGGCAAAGGAAACCCACAGCCATACAATGGGCCTGGGGATTCCCCTCCTA
This sequence comes from bacterium, assembly GCA_030648715.1. Taxonomy (GTDB): domain Bacteria; phylum Patescibacteriota; class Patescibacteriia; order Buchananbacterales; family GWA2-38-13; genus VMFR01. The sequence continues at coordinate 7,976 of JAUSGZ010000016.1, forward strand.
AAAATAAAAAGTTTAGCAGGAAGATGGGATCGGAAATATTCAGAGCCCCGTCACCATTGGCGTCACCGGCATCCCAACACGGGAGTATTTCCCCCTCGGAACGAAAAAGGAAATTGAGCAAATAGACGGCATCGGACATATCGACTTGGCTATCATCATTGGCATCTCCTCGGGCACGATTCCGGGTCGCTTTCGTAAAGCTGATGGTGGTCTTGGTGATGTTACCGACAAAATCTCGAGCACGTGCCTCTACGTTCCAGCGAAAGCCGAGGTGGTTATCCTGGTACTGATACGGTGGATGATCCAAAATTTTGTTGAAGGTTGCTTCACGGAATGGAACGCACGGGGTGGGGGGAAACGGTGGAGGGGGTGGTGGAGGTTGTAATTCACAGATGATGATGTCAAGGGGCTGTCCGAACAATGCGACACTGGAAACGCCGACGTTATCTTCCGCCTGGACTGAATAGAAAACCGGATGGAACACGTCGCTTTCGTTGTTTCTCGGGAAATTGAACGCGACCGTCGGGGGCAGCGGGTCATTCTGATCAATGATGATGGGCACGGAAGCGACGCCAATATTGTTCGCAGCTTGGAAACCCTCACTTGAGCGATCGGTTGCTGTCACGCGAAAATAATTTGGTCCACTGAGTGATCGGCGCGTATCCCACTGGAATCCGATGAGTGTCTGACCGGCGGTGGGGACGATATGGCCCAGGCTACGGCCATCGCAGCGGTTATCACAGAACTCCACGTCGGCAATACCCGATGGGTCAGTCACCTCAACCTGCACCGCGACGATGCCAGCGATAGTCGAGTCCAGGGTTGGATTAATGATCCGAATTGAGGGTGGATCAAGGTCGGGTTTTCCCTGGCTTACCTCGACCGCGAACTTCCCACCACTTGACCCGCGGCCAGTGATCCTAGTACCAGTGGAAGGATCGGTTAACGTGAGTCCTGGTAGTAGGGCAATAGTCTCATAGTACCCAGATTTAGGCGATATTGACGGATTTACATCCAATAGGAAGTCCTCTCCTAGATGGATGAGGGTGCCAGCGAAGACATCGCTGTCTTTCTGTGTCCAACCCCCGTATTCGATCCTATTGATATCTCGGTCATAACCAATCGGCTGCCGGTACTCTACGTACAGGAATTGATTCCACCACGGTGACTCCGGCGTAGCAGCGCGCCGAATTTTCAAGACTTTGAGCTCAGGCCGATTGGTTTCCAGGGGCTCGAGTTCGTACCGGCCGCTCAAGGTAACCGGCGCGACCCTCCGCTCGCCCATCCACCCCATGACTTCTTTCGCACCGGCGCTGAAGTGACCAGCGAAATCGTTCAGTCCCATGACATCGGTCGGATCGCCGTACGCGTGATAGTCCCCATCATTGAGGCGCTCAAGGGTGGGGAAAAAACTGGCGTGGAAACCGCTCCGGCCAAAGTTATGGCCAAGCTCGTGTGCTGTCACGTGCCGATCGAAAGAATTAACCCATGCGATAGACGCGTGAATCGTTCCATCGTTCGTTTGCAGATCGACGGCACCGATCGTGCCTTGGCCCTGATATTCTCCACACGTGGCGAATATCAGGATGCGGCGATAATTCCGGTAATCTACCAGGGGATCGAAGTTGGGGATGATGGTTGACTCAACCAAATTCCACCCGCAGGAAAAGGCACTAGTGTCCAAAACCCGCGGTGGAAAAATATCGAACCGTAACGTAGCCAGGCCATAGGAATTTTCAACGTAGTACTGCCCGACATCCGCTACGAGGTCCTGAAGAATGTTACCAGCGTACCGTGCCGGCCCCACGTCTTCCCCCTGTCCCTCAAGGTAAACTGGCAACACAGCGATTCGCTGCTCGCCAAGCACAGGGGGATTGCCGGGAAGTTCAGACTTGATAATGCCACTCCCTACAGTGCTATCGGTAAGCGGCCGGCGAGCGTCAAAGAGCAGTTCGTCATCAAGGAGGTATCCGGCAATAGTGGCCGTGATGCCTGATTCCCTAACCGGCACGGTAGTCCACGCGGGGTGCAAGGTCACCGGCGCGAACCCTGAACGCATGAACTGAATTTGAGTTTGGCTGGTGCCTTCGGCAAAAAAATCTGCGTGTAGAACGCGGGTGGTTCCGCTCACGGTGATTTGCTCCTCAACACAATTCGGAGCAAGGAAACGTGTCCGGGAACGGAGCGATTCGGGCAGGACATAGTCCAGTGCTACCTCTGGCGCTTGGCGCATGGCTATGACCAAAAGCTTTTTCCGCTCCTGTGCCAACTGCTGGACATCAGCCAGGGTTACTTCGTTCGCGTTAGCCTCGTAGTGCTTTACCGCTAACCAGAGGTCTTGGTTGGCTAGGCGCAACGACTGCGGGTCGTAGGAGCCAGGGTTATCCTCCGGCACCACCCCAAACGGTTCTCCGGATATTGGTGAGCAAGAGAACATGGTTGCAATAACAGCAGTTGACGGCTCGGTAGTGAGCTCAACGCCAACTATCGCCAGCATCCCCCAACCGACAAACAACGCCACTGAGGAAATGGCAACCATCAGGGAAGCCGCAACCATGACGCCGGAAGAGGTTTTGACGTACGTCTTTTGAATAGTTGGCACAAAATCATCGCGGCTTACCGCAGCCGGCATTACTCCCATGAAATCACGCCGGCGGCTTTACTCGTTTAACAAACCGGAACATCAACGCAAGCAAACCCAGCGCAACGACGACTAGGACGCTGGGTAACAGCCACGGGTACCGTTCGGTGAACGGAATGACCGGTGCGGCCGGCGCGACATACGTGGGGTTTGCCTGCTGTGGTGAAAGCGTTGCGCCCGGGGCGGCGGGCACCTCCAGGTAGGGGAAGAGCCGCTCCAGGTCGTAGGCCGGACGCTGCGCTTGCGGATTGCCGTAGTAAAGGAAATACTGCTGGCCGGGGATGGCAGAAAATACGACGCTGCGCAAGATCCCCTTGGCCGTCGCGCCCGAGAACTGCAGCGGCTGATCGTCGCCGTTGAACACGGCAACGCGCAGGTAGCGCGCCGCCAGCTCCGGGTAGCGGAGCGTCAGGTGCTCGCCCCGAAACTTCTCGGTGGCGACGCGGAATACGTAGTCGCTGCCAACGCGCCGCCAGGCGGTGGCGTCATTTGAGGCGAACAGCTCCACGGGCCGGTTGAAGTTGGTCGCGGCCGTGCGCAGGGTAACCTCCTGGATCGGCAACCCGCCCTGCCCGAAATCCAAGGTCAGGAGCGACGATTGCGTCGCGCCGTCCTCCACCTGAAGGAGCGTCGGCGTGAACGCGACGTCCTTGGCGCTCTCGGAAACGCGCTCGGTCACCTCCACGCCATTGATGGCGAACGGCGTATCGGAAAAGACCTTGAGCTTCAGGTAGCGGAACGTGGCTTGAGGGTAAGTCAGGGACGTTTCCTTGGCGAAAAAATTCCGCCGCGGTTCCGCGTGGGCAAAGATATAACCGTCGGACTTCAGCACCTGCCAGAACATCCGGTCGTGGCTGCCGGAAATTTCTACCTGCTTTTGGAACTCGCGCTCCGGGGTCAGAATGGAAAGCCAGTTGTGCGCCCCGCCGCTCTCGCCAAGGTCCACCACTAATGATTGAAACTGGCCGGGCGTGTAGGCATTATCGTAGACGGCCAACTGCCGCCGCCGCACTTCCCCCGCCTGCCGTTCCACCACCACTTTGTAGGGCGTCTCCAGCCCGGTACTGTCGGCCACCCGCAGGTCGCGCAGGTCCGTCTGCAACCCCGCGAACGCCTCGGCGTCCAAGTTCAACCGCACGTAACCGCTCTGCTGCACGGTGATTGCCTTGCGATACTGCCACGCGGACGGCGTGAACGCAGCAGACACAGGAATAGCCAGTGTCAGAGCAAACCAAGTAATGAATGTTGTGCGAATATAACGCATGGGGAGAGTAGAAAATTTCTAATTTCGAAACTCGAATTTCGAATCAAATTCGAATGAAAAAATTTTCAAACATTCAGTTATTCTATCATTCATTCGAAATTCAGAATTCAAAATTATTTCGGTTGCTCTTGGATGAGTCCTTTAATCCTATCCTTATACTTATTGTACCCGAACGACGCCACAAGGAGGAGTACTCCCAGCGCGATGGAGATGATAATGCGATACAGCGTCCCCAGCCCCCACATATCATAAAGGAAAAACTTCAGCATGGTGAATCCGATGAGCAGGATGCCGCCGACGCGCAGCAGGCGCGATTTCCGAACAAACCCGACCGCAATAACCCCGACGGCGTACAGCGCCCAGAGTATGGACAAGGTAATGCTCTCCCATTGACGGAGACTGCGGACGGCGGCGTAATACTGCGAATCTGGCTTAGGCAGTCCGCGCCCAAACGTCGGTAGGGCGGCAGACGGAACAAGCGCGCGAACCTTTGCCGCGTAGAAATCCACAACCTCGGCGCTCAAGGCAACTAGCGCTAGCATGTTCGCAGTCACCACGATGGCTTTGACAAACTTGTACTCCTTGTCTGACACGGCTGCCTTAAACTGGTGATACAGAGCACCAACGCCACTCAAACACGCGACGCTGAACGCAAAGACCAACACGCGCGGGTTGGCAAACGGCCGGTACTCGGTGACCGAGAGCGGAAGTTCCAGGGCAATGAGACGACCCAGCACCAGCACGCTGATGACGGCGGCAAATGCACGGTAGAATTTATCTTTTAGGGTGAATGAAAGCCACACCAGCACCACGGCTTCCACCGCCCAGCCCAACGTCAGCCAGCGTTGCTCGAGCATCAACCCCAAGGCAATGGTCAGGAACGTTACCGACAGCCCCGGCAGCGACAACGCGAGCCGCCGGTCCTCGGGATTGAACTCATGCGACAGCACCGCCAGCCCGAAGTACAGCACCGCCAACCCCATCGCCGCAAAGCTCATTCCCGTGCGATGCCCGTCGAACAATTCGTACAGGAGCAGGAAGAACCCGAACCCATTGATGGCCAGCAACAACAGGTCGTAGGGCTCGGACTTTTTTCGGTTGGCCAGGTTGTGGCTGACGGTGGACGCCAGGAATATGGTGAAAAACGCGCTCAAGAACGCTGCCACCGTCCACTGTTGTGCCGCGACGTAGTGCTGCTCATACCAGAGCGTATACAAAAGCGCGGTGCCCGCCAGGCCCAGGAGGTTGAGCACGCGCCAGTTACGATAGAACGACACCCCCAGAATACCAATATCCAGCAGCGCCAGATACCCGAAGTACGCCGGCAATGAGGGTTGCCCGGCAGCCACCAGGAGCGGCGTCAGGAACCCGCCGACAATGCCAATTCCCACCAGTGTCACCTGGTTGGTCAGTACACTCAAAACCCCGGCCGTGACTGTCACCACGGCCATGAAGACGAATGCCAAAGAGCTAGGCACCAGATGGTAAAACCCGTAGGACGCGTACGCGCTCAAGTACAGCACCGCGATGCCGCCGCCCGACAGTACCTGCCCGTAGTGGCTGTAGCGCGGCCGGAAGTATTCGCCCAACCCCAGCAGCCCGATGCCGGCGAGCACCCCGATCATCACGCGGCCAGCCGGCCCGATCCAGTTGTTGTCAAACGCGTACTTCAGGAAGAAGCTCACGCCCAACAGCAGCGCCAGCACGCCGATCTTTGCCAGCCACTGCCCTCCGATCCTAGCTTCCAGGTCGCCAGCAGCGCGGGGCTTTTTCACCGCCGCAATTTCACCCGGTTCAGGCTGGTCGGGCGGCGGCACCGGCACGGCCTCGGTAACTGGGATACGTCCGCCCTCCAACGCAGCCACCCGCTGGTTCAAACGCTCGACAGACTTTTTTACTTCCGTCAGCTCGTTGAACAACCGCAGGATGTTTCCGGAGAGATCGCTGGCATCATTGGTCATAAAATATTTTCAGTTACCAGTAGCCGTAACCAAAAATAAACCGATTGATAAAACGAAGCTCGCCATCGTGCCACAGCACCGTTGCTGCCAGCAGACCCCAGCCGAGCCACGGCCGACGCCAAAAGAAAAAGGCCAAAAGGCCAATCCGGAGTGCAAACAATCCACCGCCTGCGAACAGCGTCTCCGCACGATTCAAAAATACATTGAGGAGAGAAAAGACCAACGACAGTACACCGCCCAAGAGTAGCCCGAGCAAGAAGTGCCCCACCCGCTGGCCGGACGACCAATAAGTGAACGGTACGCGCCAATCAAAAAAACGCTGGGGATGAGCAGTGGGAGTTTTGACAGTCGCCAGGCCGTACACCTCCGCCACGCCGGTCGCAATAACCGCCTCCGGATACCCCTGTTGCTGAAGCTGCTGCCGCAGAACCGCTTCAGGAAAACGGTCCTTATTGGCACGCAAATATGCAACGACTGCCGAATGGGCCATGGGATTTTATCACTTGGTATTATACCACGGCCGCGGGGCGGCTTCCGCTGGCTTGCAATTTCCTCAATGGTGCCGGAGAGAGGATTCGCCACCGCCTTTGGCGGCCACCGCCGTCGGCGGGGTCCCGCAGGATGCGGTGAGGTCCCGCCTACTTTAATTAATAAATAATAGGATGGCGGGAAACCTCTACACCTTAGCCGATAAAAAAATCCACTTCATCCACCAACATTTACCGAGGGGGGAGAGTCGCCAGCCCGTGGCTGGTCCGCCTTGGGCGGAAACTCCCATGATTGGGCATGCCGGAGAGAGGACTCGAACCTCTACGGGCTTGCGCCCACCAGGTCCTAAGCCTGGCGCGTCTACCATTTCGCCACTCCGGCACGACATTCCCATATTGGCTGGGGTGACTACGGTTGTCAATAAATCGGATGCTGCTGCCGTGGTACAATGAGCGCGTGTGAATGTATTATTTCGCCGCGGGTGGCTTCTCCTCATTATCGCAGGTCTGCCCGTACCGGTCGCCGCTCAGGTCGTCATCACGGAGATCGCGGCATTCGCGCCGACCGACCATGAGTGGGTGGAAATTTACAACGCCGGTCCCGCAACCGTTGATCTCGCTGGCTGGAAATTCTGGGAAAACAGCACCAACCACGGCCTGACGGCGTTCCAGGGGGACGGAACGCTGGCCCCGGGAAATTTTGCCGTTATCGCGCAGAAAGCCGACGTGTTTGCCACCGACCACCCGGAAGTGGCGGGGCTGGTTTTTGACAGCTCCTGGAGCAGTCTGAAAGAAGCCGGAGAAGAAATTGGATTAAAGGATAGCGAAGGAACGGTCGTTGAGTTATTCTCCTATATCTCCGCACCGGAGGCGGCACTCGGCAAGATCAACCTCACGCTTGCCGACTACACGGACGCTAACTGGCAAATGCAACCAGGCCTTGGGACGCCGGAGCAAGCGAACGTCGCCGCAGCCACGCCAACGCCGACTCCCGAACCGACACCGACCCCCGTCACGAGTCCAACACCGACACCATCCCCGACACCAACGCCGCTCCCCACGCCCACGCCAACCGCAACACCGACGCCAAGCGCAACCCCGACCCCCACGCCCACGACAACTCCCCTACCATCCCCGACGCCCAGCCGCGCGGTCGTCATCAATGAACTCGTGGCGGCACCGACTGGCGGGCAAACCGAATGGGTGGAACTCTATAACCGGGGTATGACGGCCGCCGACCTGGAGGGCTGGGCGGTGCAGGAAGGCTCCGGCACGCGGCGCACGCTGCACGGCACCTTAGCTGCCGGCGGATTTCTGGCGGTCACTCCTGCCGGCAGTCTCAATAACAGTGGTGACCAGGTCCTCCTGCTGGACACTTCCCACGTCGTCGTTGACGAGATCGCCTACGGGGATTGGGATGACGGCAGCGCGAGCAACAACCCGCCCGCTCCGCCCGTGGGCGCGGTGTTGGCCCGCAATGCGGAAAATGTTTTTGTGGTGAGCGGCACTGCAACCCAAGGCCAACCCAACCGCTTTACCGCGGTTGCGCAACCGACCCCGACGCCCGCGGTTTCGGCCACCCCGCGCCCATCGGCTGCATTGACAACGCCCACCCCGGTGCCCACGCGAACGCCAAGCCCAACACCAACCCTCCGTGCTGCCCCGCCGGTGACCGCTACCCCCATTCCTACGCCTTCGGCATCAAAATCCAAAGAATCCTTGGTAACCCCGGCTCCGACACGAACTCCCGATGTCCGCGGCAGCCAACGCGTGCAAACGACAGCGGCGGCGCGCGCTGCAGTGGCCAATACTTCGGTCACGGTCATTGGCACCGTCATTGCGCTGCCCGGCATGCTAGGCAGCCAGATCGCGTATGTGGCTGATGAAACCGGCGGCCTGCAACTCTACCAGTACAGCAAACAATTCCCGCCGCTGCGCCTGGGCGACACGGTCGAGGTCAGTGGCATCAGGTCGGTGGTGAACGGCGAGGCCCGGTTAAAACTGGCGAACGCCGATGCCGTACGAACCCTGGGGGACGGTGAGGTAGTGGCGGCCACCACGACTGCTGCCGCGCTGCCCCAACTGCCAGCGGGAATGCTGGTTACCCTGCAAGGCGAGGTCACCGGCCGCGAGAACGAGTCCTTTATGGTGGATGACGGCACGGGCGAGGTCACGGTAGCCCTGTGGCGGGATGCCGCCAGCGAGGCCTGGCCGATACTGGGGGCGCGGGTCGCCGTCACCGGCATCTGGCAAATGACCGACAACGCCAATCGGTTAAGGCTGCGGCAACCCGATGACCTGAAAATCCTTACCGCACCCGCCACAGCGCCAACCGCCGCACCCGCCACGCAAGAATTTCCGCGCTATGCCATTGCCGCGGGCGTGGCACTCGTGGCTGCGGCTGCCGGCGTTGCCGCCCGCCGCCGCGCCGCGACACCTCCACCGCCGGCGTGAACTTTGCTATACTGGTGCCTATGAATATCCGCTTCAACCAGATCGTCACCACCGGCGACTGGGTCAAGATCGGCATCCTGCTGGGCATCGCCATCATGGCCTGGTACTACGTGTTCACCATCTACTCCCAGCCGCTGGAATTGGCCAACGATATTGAATTGCAGCGCATTCACCAGCAGTACGAGTATTCCAAGCAGCCGCCCTTGGTATCGCCTGAATAATACATCTATGCGCAAGGCCCGCCGCGCTTCACTTCGCTGGTCGGATTGGATAAAGGTTGGAATAGTCCTCGCTGCCGCTTTGCCGGCCTGGTACTATGTGAACCGCGCCTACCAAGAACCGTTTGACCTGGTTGCCGAAGTTCGCCGCCAGCAGCTGGTCGCCGACTACGAGAGTACCTCGCCGCTGGTGCGCCGCATTCCCCTGGCCGGCGGCGGACAATCACCCGTGATCCAACTGCCCGCCCGCTAACGGCGGGGCTTGAAAAATCTCCCTGCCTGCCGTATACTGCCGACTACGTTGCCGTTCGCGGGTGTCGTATTACGGCTATTACCCGCCTCCGTTGGACTGCGGCGGGCGAGTGCCACTTTCCAAAAATTTCCACGTTCGATTCACTCCCCACAGCGGGTGTCGTATAACGGCTATTATGCCACCTTGCCAAGGTGGAGACGGCGGCCTGTCCCACACCTTTTCTCCTTTTCAGTTAAACTAACAAACAACACTAACAACAACGTTAGGAAGCCATTAAAAAGAGCTTCACGTATTCTGAGCGGGTGTCGTATAACGGCTATTATGCCACCTTGCCAAGGTGGAGACGGCGGTTCGACTCCGCTCACCCGCTCAGAGCACGAAAACATTGAGAATGTTGGAGGGAGAAAAGGTGTGGGATGAAACTCCGCTCACCCGCTCCATCAAAAAATCAGCGCTGATGCGCTGGTTTTTTTGCCGGTTGAACCGCTCGCTACAACTGCGGTTTGCCGCTCGCGCTGCCGTTCGGCTTGACGAAGGTAACGCGGAACGCATTCTCCTTGATGCGCTCCAGTTCGGCGCGGGAAAAGACCCCCTGTTCCTCCAGCAGCTGCAGTTCATGCGTGAGGTTGGTACCGTGCATCTCGGGGCCGTCGGTGTTGATGGTTAAGGTGACCCCGGCTTCCAGCAGCGTCCGGTAGGCGTGGCGCAGCTCCGCCCACGTCTTGAAGATGCCGATGTTGAGATTGCTGGTCGGGCACAGCTCCAGCGTGATCTTTTGCTCCGTCAGCTTGCCCATCAGCTTGGTATCGGTCGCAGCCCGGATGCCGTGCCCGATGCGGTGCGGCTGGATCTTGTCCACCACCAGGCGCATTTCGGCCGGGTCCCCTTCCTCGCCGGTATGAATGGTCACCCCGAACCCGCGCCGCTTGGCATCCACGAACAGGTCCACATACTCCTCCATCTTAAAGTGGTCGTCCTGCGGGCCAGCCACATCCACCCCGATAACGCCGCGGCTTTGGTACTTACAGGCCTTTTCATACAGTGTCATGTTGAGCCGGTAGTCAAAGCTGCGATCGAGTTCGAAAATAATGCCGGCCTGCACCATCGGGTATTCCAAGAGCGCGCGTTCCACGCCGTTGATGACCGACAAGATAATGTAGTCAAGGTCGCGTTCGCCGGCGCGGTTGCGCTTGGCGGGGTTGAAGCGCAGTTCATGCAGCACCACGTTGTTGGCGCGATAGGCGCCGCCGATGACGTTGCGCACCGCCGGCGACAGCGCGGAGGGCGATGACTGGATGAGCTCGCACAACTTGTAATATTTCTCGTCGAGCCGGCGCATACCGCCGCCGTCGCGGAACGGCTCCTTAATGACCACCATGTTCTCAAACTCCCAGTAGTCCTTTGTGGGCAGCTTCATTCCCTGGTCGTGGGCAATAGACCATAGGATGGACGGCGCCACCGACCCGCCCAAGTGCGTGTGCAGCTCGGCCAGACGAGGCCGCTGGGTGCCGGAAGAAAATGAGGTTGCTTCCATACGTCGTTTACTCGTGATAGTTGGGCGCGGCGTGGACAATGGCGAGCGAGTGCGGGTGGGATTCCGCGCGGCCGGCCGGCGTGATCTGCACGAAATGCGCACGGCGCTGCAGTTCCGGCAAGGTCGCTGCACCGAGGTACCCCATGCCGCTCTTCAGGCCGCCGACGATCTGATACAGCGTGTCGGCGAGTTTCCCCTTGTAGGGGGTGGCGGCCTCGACGCCCTCCGGCACATACTTTTTCGCCCCGCTCTGGAAGTACCGGTCCGAGCTGTTGCCGCCCTCCATCGCGCCGAGGCTCCCCATGCCCCGGTACGCTTTAAACTGCTTGCCGTCGATCGTCACCACGTCGCCGGGCGCTTCATCGGTACCCGCCAGCATCCCGCCCAGCATCACGGCAGCCGCGCCGGCAGCCAACGCCTTGACCACATCACCGCTGTAGCGGATGCCGCCGTCGGCGATAACGGGGATGCCCTTGGCACGCGCGACTTTTACGACGTCCATGATGGCGGTGAGCTGCGGCACCCCGACGCCAGCCACCACGCGCGTGGTACAGATGGAACCGGGCCCGACGCCGACCTTGATGCCGTCGGCAACCGGCAGGAGCGCGCGAGCGGCCGCGGCCGTCACGATATTGCCGACAATGATCTTGGCCTTTACCTGCGTACGCACCTTGGCGATGGTTGCGATCAATTCCGGCTTATGGACATGGGCGGAATCGAACACAAGGACGGCGACCCCGGCGCGGTCCAACGCCAGCGCACGGGTAACGTCGCGCGGGCCCACGGCGGCGGCCACCGGCTTGCCGCCGGCATTGGCGATGGCGGTTTTCACCATGGCCACCTGTTCTTCAACCGTGCAATTGCGGTGCAGTACCCCGAGTCCGCCGGCATTGGCCATCGCCGCGACCATGGTGGCGCCGCTCACCGTATCCATCGCGGCCGATAGCACGGGAATATCCAACGGCAGCCCCCGCGCAACCATTGTGCGAACGTCAGCCTGGGAAGGGCTGACGCTGCTTTCCTGCGGGATAAGCAGGACATCATCAAACGTGAGGCCAAGAGGGATACGGGTTGACGGCATATAGGGAAAATCCAGTGGCTGTATCCTAGCAAAACCCAGCGGAAATTCAAGCCGCCGGACGGGACGTGGCGGCCGTCAACGCGTAGAGCGCCACACCAGCGGCGACGGAAACATTCAATGATTCTTTCTCCCCGAGCATCGGAATAGATACCACGTCGTCGGCAAAACGGCGCACCGCCGGACTGACGCCGGAAACTTCATTGCCCACGACCAACGCCAGCGGGTAACGCGGACGGAACTTTGGCAATGGCGTGCTGCCGCGCGCGCGTTCCAGCGCAATGATATGCACGCCGGCCTTACGGAGCCGCCGCAGCAGCGGTAGCACCTGCCGGCAATGCTCCCACGGCACGGCTGTTTCTGCCCCTAACGCGGTCTTGGAAATCTCCTTGCCCGGCGGCGTCCCGGTGTACCCGCACAGGTACAATTTTTCCACACCGAACGCGTCGCTGTTGCGAAACAGCGCACCCACGTTGTAGAGGCTGCGGATGTTTTCGGCCACCAAAAAAATTGGGGGTGCTGATTGCTTCGGCATGATGGCATGGTATCATATGGGCATACCTTGACCCTACCCTTGCTTCCGGCTTCCGCATCTTTTATACTACGTGCTCGCCCGGGTGGCGTAATCTGGTAGCCGCAGCTGACTTAAAATCAGCCGGGAGAAATCCCATGTGGGTTCGACCCCCACCCCGGGCATCTCGACATCAGTGTGGGTTTCCCGCCATCGATTAATATAGTAAATATAAAGTAGGCGGGACCCCGCCGACGGCGGTGGCCGCCAAATGGCGGTGGCGATCCCCACCCCGGGCATATTATAGGACTTATGCAAACGCATGGAGGGAAGCGAGCGTTCCGTTATTTCATTCTCCTCACCGCTACGGTGATCGCGGCCGGTTGTGCCCGCCAGCGGGCCAACCGTCCGACACCGCCGCCAGCAGCGGCTCCAACTGCGGCGGTGGCTGCCACGCCCCAGCCCACCCCCCTGGACCAGGGGAAGATAACGGAATTCACCCTGGAGCATGGCGGCCGCACGCGCCGCTACCTGGTCCACGAACCGCTCAACGCGAAGACCGGCGCGCCGCTGGCCGTGGTGTTGAGCTTGCACGGCGGTTCGGGCAGCGCCGAAGCCCAAATTGCCATCAGCGGCCTCAACCCGGTCGCCGACCGCCGCGGGTTCCTCGCCGTCTACCCGGAAGGCACCGGCCCGAAATTCAAAGGGGCAACGATCGGGAGTTGGAACGCCGGCGGCTGCTGCCCGCCGGCCAACGAACAGCAGGTGGATGACGTCGGATTCATCGCCGCTGTGCTTGACGACGTGGCGAAAAATTTCACCGTTGACCAACGGCGCATCTACGCCAGCGGCATTTCCAATGGCGCGCAAATGGCCTACCGGCTGGCGTGCGACCTCTCCGACCGCATCGCGGCCATCGCGCCCATCGCCGCCCAGGGGGTAATGCCCGACTGCACGCCCAGTCGCGCGGTGTCGGTGCTCCACTTCCACGGCACGGCCGACCCCTGTGCCCTGTACGACGGCGGTACCTGCGGCGGCTGTTTTTCCAAATTCTTGCAGGAGCTAGGAATTCCCAATGAGCCGCGCACGTGGAGCTGCGAATCGGTGCCGTCGTTCATGGCCAAATGGCGGGAGCGCAACGACTGCGATGACCTCCCGAAAGTCACTACCCAGCAAGGCGGGGCCACCTGCGTGACGGTACAAAAATGCCGTGGCAACTCCGAAGTGACGCTCTGCGCCATGGCCGGCATGGGCCACACCTACCCCGGCCAGCAGCACCAGGTGCCCGCCTGCGCGAGCGACCCGAATGGCTCGATCTGCCAGCTCTACGGGCAAACTGTCGGTCCCGTCAGCAACGACTTGGACGCCAACGAAAAAATGTGGGCTTTCTTCCAGCGCCACGCCCTGCCGCCGGGCGCTTGACGTTCTCCGAACATCAAAAAACCGCGGCCCCGCTTTGGGGCCGCGGTTTCGTTTCCAAAAAATCCTACTGACTGTCCTTCCCTTCCACCTTGGGCTTACCCGGCGTGAAACGGAATCGCTTGAGCAAACCTTCCACGGTATCGCGGAAACCGCCGTATTCCAGCTCGGTGTAGGGCAGCATTGCCGCGCCAGACCAACCCTGGCTGCGCATCTCCATCCCCTTCTCCTGCGCGCGGCGGCGAGTAGCGTCCCATGCGACGTTGTCGAAGAAATCCACGTACGTCTCCGAGAACCGCCCCACCCCGTTGAGCGAAAAACCGACGCACGACACCAGTGGCAGACAGTACATCCCGGTGACGGCCGTGTTCAGGGCGACCGGCATCAGCGGCATGACGTGCGACCCGCGCGCGTCGCCGCCCACGAAGTGCGCCTTGGCGAACGGCGACAGCATCTCCTCGGGCGCGGGGAAAATGCCCTGGTTTCGGACCAGCGCAATGGGATCATCCTTGCCGGTGTAGGTGCCCGCGATGTTGTGCAGCCGCTGGGTGGAAATGGACGCTGCCGGCTGGCCGTCGTAGGTGCGCGCGTGGATGGCCGAAATGCCGAACCGCTCGTTGTCGCGCAGCAGCGCCGCCAGCTGATAGTAGTCTTCCGGGGCGTTGAGCTCAATGACCGAATCGCCGTCCGTGTTGTCCATGTCCACGATGGTAAAACGGAACCCCTTGGTGAGTTTGGGCAGCATCAGGCCGGCGCAGTACATCGGGTCGGCGAAGGCCAAAAACATCGGCAAATTGTACGCGCCCGGGCCGCACTTATCGGCGGCAAAGACACAGAACGACTCGGAGGCGCGGACCTTGTTGGTCTTGACGGGGTTGTGGTCGAACGTCAGCTCGGCCACCGCCGGACCGGCCCCGCGCAGGTTGCCCGACGGCGCATCCACCAGCAGATCCTGGCCCGCGCCGTACAGCCCGGCTTCCGCCGCCACCGCCGTCGCCTTCAAAAAACTCTGCCAGGCGAACTGGTGCACGTCCGGGTCATTCTCACCCCGATCGTGCGACATGGTGATACAGATGTCGTCGCCGGTATGTGAAATGAACCCGTCAATGAGCAGCCCTTTGGCTATGGCGGCCTTTACTTCTTCACGTACCGCAGCGATCATCGCGGCGGACGGCAGGGTGTGGCCGCCGATGGAACCGACATCGGCCTTGATCACGGACAACGTCATGCGCATAGGCCTGAAGACTATAAGTTAATTCCGTTTTTTTACTCTACCAAGTGCATGGCGGAACGGCAACCGTCACTGTCAACCCTCGACCGCGCTGGTCGCTGGCATCCTCCACGGGCCGGTGGTACAATATGCGGCATGACCTACTCGCAAAAACCCTGGCGCGCCAACACCACGCTGACCTGGACGATCGTTCTAAGCTTGACGGTTGCGACGTTCGGCGGCCTGGTTGCTATCGCATCGCTGGCGGTCGGCATGACGCCGTGGGAGGCAGTGGTGGTACGCCAAGTTGCCGCGCAGCCCGTGGTCCCAACGGTCAACGGCGCCCTGCAGGTGTCCACCACCGACCAGATCTGCCTGGATGACAACGACTGCGCGTGGATCGGCACCCGCTGCGACAGCTGCAGCTGCGGTGACACGGTCAATGTGGCGACGACCCAACGCTATGAGGACCAGCTGAAAACGCTCTGCGCAGACTACCGCGGCGCGGTGTGCGACTATAACTGCACCGCGACCAAACCGCGCTGCGTCAACCGCCGCTGCGTTTTGGCGGAAAATCCGCCGCAACCGTAAACCCCATGCGCCCCTGGCGCGCGTACAAATCACTCGAATGGTTCATCTTCACCGGCTTTGCGATGGCCGGTTTTTTTGCGCTGGTGGCCGTGATGGTCCTTGCCCTCAAGATTCCCGGACAGCGCATGTTTATCAGTTGGATTTCCGCACCGACTGCCGCGACCGCCCCTGCTTCGAGTCCACTGGATACCTCCGGCTGGAAGACATACCGGAACGAGCGGTACGGGTATGAAATCCGCTACCCCGCCTGGCTGCTGGTACGGGGGGTGAGGGAAGCCGGCAGCTACGAAGGCCCAACGCAGGTGACGGCTAACGACGCCTATGTGCAATTCACTTACACCACACCAGAAAGACGGGCGCGGGTACCATTTAACATCACTGTCGTAAGCATCGCCCAAGCCCTCACGGTCGAAGGTTTTCTTAAACCACCGTACTACAACTCCGGACATACCCGTCGCCAATTGGAAGACATGCAAATCGATGGCCATACCGCCGAGGTTGTCGAGGACTGCAGCGACATTGGCTGTTTCGCTACTGCCCTCCTCAACACGCCAGATTTCCAGTACCAGATCTCCGTTCCGGTGGGAAATAACGGTGACGATGAGGCGCTCCAGCAAACTATGTTGGGTACTTTACGCTTCACACAAACTTCAGCTCTCGACACCACCGGCTGGCAGACGTACCGGAACGAACGATACGGATTTGAATTCTCGTACCCACCAGACTTAGTTGTCGTCGATACCAATCAGTACAGAAACGGTACCTACGACCTTTTAGTCAGTAATTATCTCGGCGAAGAGCTTACCTTTTGTGAAGCCGAGCCGAACAGCCCACGGTGCGAAAAGATTGACATGGATGGAGCGGTAGGAATCATCACGTGGCCCACAGATGAAGAAGGCGGGGCCGTAAGCGTGGAAGTAGAACATGCGAAACCAGTGTACCTTGAACTCAATTTAGGGCCAGGAAAAACTCCTGATCTATTCCGCCAAATTCTCGCTACGTTAAAATTCATTCCGTAACCCATTGACGCCGACCACTATCGGCCCTACCATAAAGACACAAATCAAACATTCCTTCGGGGCAGGGTGATCCGCCTTGGGCGGAGATTCCCGATCGGCGGTATAGTCCGCGACTCCCGCTACAGCGGGACTGAGCTGGTGGAACTCCAGCACCGACGGTATAGTCCGGATAGAAGAAGGAACATTTCCTGATTTTTTATATTTTCAGGAAACTAACGATTGCCCCGAAGACCTCGGGGTATTTATTTTTCCATTACCCAGGTGTCATTCCCGCCCCAGAGCGGGAATCCAGAAAAATCCGATTGCCGTTTATTTCTGGATCCCGGCTGCGGCGCCGGGATGACAATCGCGTTTCAAGTTTCATGATGGTATGTTCACCGGCATCATCCGCTATCAAGGAAAACTCACCAAGCACATCGGCAACGAGCTAACTATTGCCGTGCCGCGTGCCATCACTACCCGCCTGAAACCCGGCGGCAGTATTGCGGTCAACGGCGTGTGCCTCACGGTAGAAGCAGGAGACAGAAAACAAAAAGTATGGGTTTCCCTCATGCCGGAAACCGCGCAGGCTACCACACTAGAAAAGCTACCCATTGGGTCGAAGGTCAACCTGGAACTGCCATTACGCCTCGGCGACCCGCTTGACGGCCATCTGGTCAGCGGCCACGTTGACGGGGTGGGCGCAGTGAAGATCATACAACGGCGCGGCAACAGCCGGACGGTAACGATTGCCGCTCCGCGCGCGCTTGCCCGCTACCTGGCGCCGAAAGGCTCGGTGGCTCTCGACGGCGTGTCGCTCACTATCCAGCAATCGCGCGGTGCGGGCTTTACCGTCGGCCTTATCCCGGAGACCATTCGCCGCACGACGCTGCAAACCCTGCGGATCGGCAGCCGCGTCAATATCGAGATCGACATTGTCGCGCGGTACCTCGAACATTTCTCACGAGTATAAACCTATGCATATCCAGCACCACCAGCCCACCCTCGACCCGACTGTGGCAACAACGGTTCGCGTGGCCATTATCACCGCCCAATTCAACCGCGAGTATACTTCCAGTCTGGAACGCCACTGTGTCGCCGCGTTGCAGCAGGCGGGACTCGCGCGCGACCGCATCACAACCTTCGCCGTACCCGGTGCGCTGGAAATCCCGGTGGTAGCAAAACGCCTGGCCGCACGGAAAAAGTTCTCCGTCATCGTCGCCTTTGGCGTCGTGCTGAAAGGCGAAACGTACCACTTCGAAATCGTCGCCGATCAGTGCGCCGCGGGACTGCAGCAGGTCGCGGTGCAAACCGGCATTCCGGTCATCAATGAAGTGCTTGCCTGCTACACGGCCGCGCAGGCCGAGGCCCGCTGCGGCGACAACGACGGCAATAAGGGCCGCGAGGCGGCAGCAGCAGCCGTAGCGATGCTCAATTTGCTCCCGCAACTGTCCGCGTAAACGCTATGGCCTCTGCCCTGACTGCCATCCTGGATGCTGCCCGCAGCGGAAGAGCAGCCCTCATCCTTGACCGCGCCGACCGGGAAGGTGAAGCCGACCTGTTCTTCCCCGCGACCAAGGCAAGCACCAAACTCGTGAACTTCCTCATCACCGAAGGGCGCGGATTGCTGTGTGTTCCGCTCGCGGCGGAGCGCGCGCTCGCGTTGGAGCTGCCGCTGATGATACCCCAAGCAACCAACCGCGAGGCTTACCGCTGCCAATTCACCGTCTCCGTGGATGCCGCGCGGGACATCGGGTCCGGCATTTCCGCGGCCGACCGCGCCGTTACCCTGCGCCGCCTGGCCGAACCGTCCGCAACGGCGAACGATTTCGTCCGGCCAGGCCACGTCTTCCCGCTGATCGCCGCCGGTGGCGGGTTGAGCGAACGTGATGGCCACACCGAAGCGGCCATCGCCATCTGCCGCCTGGCGGAACTGCCGCCCGTCGGGGTGATCTGCGAACTCATTAACCCTGACGGCACGATGGCACGCGGCCGCGAGGTCTCTGCCTTTGCCGACCGCCACCGCCTGCCCGTCGCGCACATTGCCGCTATCGCGACAGCCGCGGCAACCTTGCCCATACTGTCGACGCCACGCGTCCGCCGCCTGGCCACCGCACAACTTCCCACCGCGTTCGGAAATTTCACCATCCACGTGTTTGCCGCCGCGGACGGCAAGGAACACGTCGCGCTGGCGTACGGCGACGTGCAGCGCAACGCCCCCATTCCGGTGCGCCTGCATTCCCAATGCCTGACCGGCGACACGTTCCACTCCCTGAAATGCGACTGCCGGCAACAGCTGCACGCCGCGCTGCGGGAAATTGCCGCCGCGGGCGCAGGCGTACTGCTCTACCTGAATCAGGAAGGCCGCGGTATAGGATTGGCCAATAAGATCCGCGCCTACGCGCTGCAGGAAACGGGATTGGACACCGTGGAAGCCAACCTCGCGCTCGGGTTGAGTGCGGACGCCCGTGATTATTCTATTGCGGCCGACCTCTTGGTGGACCTCGAGGTGCGCGCGGCCACCGTCCTGACCAACAATCCCGCGAAACTCACGCCGCTGGCGGCTCGCGGCATTGCCATCACCAGCCAGCCGCTCACCGCCATCACACCCGAAAACCGCCGCTACCTCAAAGCCAAAGTGGCGAAACTGGGTCATCGCATCCCCACGCTGGACTGAGTACCTTGCGACGGGCCCACGCGGAGTCTACAATAGAGGTGCCACGCTATGCTCGATACCCCGCAACCCCGCGTCATTGACCCGCAAGAACAAGCCGCCGAACAGCGGCTGGACTTAACGTTACGGCCAACCACGCTGACCGAATTCGTCGGCCAACAATTGGTGAAAGACAATTTGGAAATTTCCATCACGGCGGCACGACAACGGAAAGAACCCATCGAGCACGTGCTGCTCTACGGCCCGCCGGGCCTGGGAAAAACGACGTTAGCCCACATCATCGCCCGCGAGATGGGCGTCAATATCCGCATCACGTCGGGTCCGGCATTGGAACGCGGCGGCGACCTGGCGGCCATCCTCACCAATCTCGGCGAGCACGACATCCTTTTTATCGACGAGATCCACCGCCTCAACAAAACGATCGAAGAGATCCTCTACCCCGCGATGGAGGAGTACGCGCTGGACCTGGTCATCGGCAAGGGCCCGTCGGCCAGAACCCTGCGGCTGGACCTGCCGAAGTTCACCATTATTGGCGCTACCACGCGGGTGAGCATGCTCTCGGGCCCCCTGCGCGACCGCTTCGGCAATATTTTCCACCTCAATTTCTACCACGATGGTGAGATCGAGCAGATCCTGAAGCGGTCGGCGCGGTTGCTGGACGTCGCCGTGGAACCGCCCGCGCTCTCGTCGCTGGCCACGCGCGCGCGGCGCACCCCGCGCATCGCCAACCGCCTGCTAAAACGCGTACGTGACTTCGCCCAGGTGCGGGCGGACGGCCGCGTCACGGCCGAGATCGCGCAGCAGGCGCTGACCTTGCTGGGCGTGGACGGCTTCGGTCTGGACGACATTGACCGTCGCATCCTGACGACGATCATTGAAAAATTCAACGGCGGCCCGGTCGGGCTGAATACCATTGCCGCCGCAACCGGCGAGGAAATGGCGACCATTGAAGACGTGTATGAACCGTTCCTCCTGCAATGCGGACTGCTGCAACGCACGGCGCAAGGAAGGATGGCCACCAAGCGCGCGTATGAGCACCTCAAGGTTCGCGACCCGCGGCAGCAGGACCAACTGATCTAGCTCTTTAGCTGATTAGCTTATTAGTCTGTAGGTGTTACGAGTTAAGGTCTTAGTGTTCATCCTAATAAGCTAAAAAGCTACAAGCTAACAAGCTCCGCCATGTCCCTCCCCCTCACCTTGCTCTACGTCGTCTACCTGGTCCTGGTGGGAGTGTTTATCCTCTACTCTTTTTTTAACCTCTACCACCTGTTGCGCTTCGGCTCGCCGCTCATCGTGACGCTTGGCGTGTCGCTGCTGTACTTGCTGGGCGCCGTCACGCTGCTCTCCACGTCCTGGGCCTTCATCAGCGGCATTGACTGGTCGTCAACCATCGACCTGCTCGCACCGCCGGCCACCTTTACCGGCCTCAACTAGCGCCCATGCCGCACGGTTTCTACCTGCCGCACGCCCTACCGAACGAAAAGATCATTCTGCTGCTGCGCCGCCACTGGCTGGTGCTGTTTGGCCGCGAGTTGGTGTGGGTGGTCGCCGCGCTGCTGCCCATTGCGCTGGCGTGGCTGCTGCCGGGCGACCTGCAGGGGCTGGCGGAAAATCCGCTGGGCTACCCGCTGGCGGTCGTGGGCGGCAGCGCCTACTACCTGTTCCTCTGGCTGTTCGCCCTCAACGCGTTCGTCGACTACTACCTGGATGTGTGGATCGTCACCAATGAACGCATCCTGAACATCGAACAACACCAGTTGTTCTCGCGCATCGCCGCCGAACAACGGCTGTCGCGCATTCAGGACGTGACCGCCGAAACCCGGGGGGTTTTTGCGACCTTCCTGCACTTCGGGGACGTGCACGTGCAGACCGCCGGCGAGCAGACGCGCTTCGTTTTCCGCCAGATCCCCGACTCGACCGCGGTCGCGCGCAAGATCGCGAGCCTCGCCGAATTTCGCCGCCGCTTCGAAGACATCAGAGAAGAGCTCCATCGCGCCCAGCTGTAGCTGCTTGGCACCCGGCCGTGATGGTCGGTTTTTTGTGCGGCAAAAAAAATAGCCGGTTCGGCTGATGTACAGAAAGCTACCGCGCGAGTTGCTGTCCCAGCCACCGCGCATACGGCGCATTGCCGGCGAGCCGGAACTGCCCGATCAGGGGTACCTGATACGGATGATGCCGGGCAATCCATCGGCGCGCCGCGACCGCTTTCTTGGGCAACGTTTTTGCCAGGAGTATATGCTCACGCTGCTCGACGAGCTTCCCGCGCCAGCGGTAGATGCTGTCACTGGGAAGGATATTGGCACACCCGATCAGACGGGCGGACAGCAGCTGCCGCGCGAGCTTGCGGGCAACGGCCTTCGAGGGGCACGGCACGTAGAGTATGGCGAGCTGTGCCATACTACATCCACTTTTTTTTCTTGAAGAACACGACCATCCCCAATCCGACGGCGGCCATCACCACCAGCACGCCGGGATAGCCGAACGGATGCTCCAGCTCGGGCATGTGCTCGAAGTTCATTCCGTAGATGCCCGCGATGAACGTCAAGGGAATGAAGATCGTGGTGATGATGGTGAGCACCTTGATGACCTCGTTGAGGCGGTTGCTCATCGCCGACAGGTACACGTCTAGCATTCCCGACAACAGGTCACGGAACGTTTCCACCGTATCAATGAGCTGCACGATGTGGTCGTACACGTCGCGCAGGTAGGTGCGCGTCGAGGATTTGACGAGCCTGGACTCCGAACGGATGAGCCCGCCGACCACCTCGCGTAGCGGCCAGATGGCCTTGCGCAGGAAGATCATTTCGCGTTTCAAACGGTGGATGGCTGAGGACGTTTTTGGCGTCGGGTGTTTGAGTAGCTGCTCCTCCAGGGTGCCGATCTCCTCGCCGACCTCCTCCATGGCCGTAAAATAGTGGTCGACGGTCGCATCCAGCAGGCTATACGCGAGGTAGTCGGTGTCCATCTTGCGCATGCGGCCCGCACCGCCGCGCAGCCGCTCGCGCACGGGGTCGAACACCGTCCCCAATGATTCCTGGAACGAAAGCAAAAAAGTGTCGCCGACGATCAGACTGATCTGCTCGCTGGTGATCTGGCTGGCACTGCCATTGATGGCCAGCCGCTTGAAGACGATATAGAGATAGGATTCAAATTCCTCCAGTTTGGGCCGCTGGTCGGTGTTCAAAATGTCTTCCTGAATGAGCGGGTGGATGCCATAGTGCTCGCCCAGCGCCTGGATGACCTTCGGGTGCAGCCCGACGACGTTGATCCACGATACGGTCGGCGTTTCCTTGTAGCGGAAACACTCCTCCACGGTCTTCACTTCGCGTTCATCAAGCCTCTGTTCGTCGTAATCCAACACCGTAATTTTGACCCGCTGCACCGGCTTGTCGCCGATGTACACCAAACTGCCCGGGGGCAGTCCTGCCTTTTGCGACCGCGGGGAAACGATCTTTTGTTTTGCCATACCAGTATCGTACTCCGCCGTCGCAACGAGCGTCAATCAATGCCCGGAGCTAAAAAAACCGCCGGAGGGACGGGCGGTGGAACGTAAACTGGCACCGCGCGTTATCCGAACGACCGCGCGACGATTCCGATCACCACAATGCCGATGAAATTGAAGGTGAACGACAGCGGAATGAACCACGAGGTCCGCATCTTGGAAAATCCCAAAAGGCTGATACCCAATTCGTCGGGGAGCGGTGAGGCGATAATGAGACCGCCAACCAGGAACGTCAGCCAGCGGAACGACCGCAGCCTGAATAAGGTCTTGAACCGCCTGCCTCCCCCCTGTTGCCGCACGATGGACGCCAGATGCTCGGAAAAATGGTCGCGGAAGAACCGGAAAATAATGAGGTCCCCGACCACCGCGCCGGCGGCGCCCAAGAGCGCGGTGCCAAACAGCGTGTTGACCTGCGCGATTGCGCCCAGCGTCACCATCGCCGGCGCCGTAGTGAAGACCGAGGTGAAGAAAAGGCCCGCGATGAAGCTCCCCGCAAACTCCAACTCGCGCGTTTGCGTCAGCAGCCGCACCAGAAGGTCGGTTTTCACCAACGCGACTGCGACCGCGACGCTGAACGCGATGATAGCGAGGTCCTGCAGCAAGTACCAACGGTCATCCCCCGGCAGGCCGCGCCGCATCGTAGAACGCACCGATGGTTTTTTTTGTTTTGCCATGGCCTTATGGTACGTTGATGGGGACGGAACGTCAACGAAA
Organism: bacterium; assembly: GCA_030648715.1. GTDB lineage: Bacteria > Patescibacteriota > Patescibacteriia > Buchananbacterales > GWA2-38-13 > VMFR01. Next base: position 31,486 of record JAUSGZ010000016.1, read on the forward strand.
TTCCCACCAAAAAATCCGCCTCAGACGGATTTTTTGGTGGACCCAGGAGGAATCGCCACCGCCATTCGGCGGCCACCGCCGTCGGCGGGGTCCCGCAGGATGCGGTGAGGTCCCGCCTACAATAAATTGAATAATTCGATGGCGGGAAACCCCTCAAAATGATACACAAATCCCCTCAGTGGTGGACCCAAGGAGAATCGAACTCCTACCTTCTCCATGCCATGGAGATGTAATACCATTTTACTATGGGCCCGGGTCCACCACTGAGGGGATTGCCGTGCAAACTGAATTTTCAATGCGAACTTTTCCAAACCAAAAAGCGTAATACCACTTTACTATGGGCCCGCGAGCAGGTTGTTTTCGAAGTGCCAGTACCGGCGATAATACCCCGTCGCCGCACCGTCGTCAAGGCGGCTACACTCCCAATTGCCGGCGCCAGCGGTGCGTCACGCTGGACGCATGGTTGCGGTAGTACACCACGGTCCGATGGTACTCGCGGGTGAGGCGGCGCACGGTCAGCCCAACACGCCGGCAGTCCTGGACAATGGAAAGGTCGCCCACGTGATGGTGGCGTGCAGCGCTAAACGCCACGTTAGCCCCCCGCCGGTTCATGAAATACGTGATGCCGTTGTGGCAGCGGTTCAAGTGGATGAGCTTGCCCGGCTTGAGCGCATCCGGCACGTACCAAGCAGAGCGTGGGCCAACCAGGTACACGAGGCCGAAGACGAAATCCACCGCCGGGTGTCGGCGAAAATACTCCACGCGCCGCTCCAGATGGCGCGGCAGGTACGCATCGTCGTCGTTCAAAAGCGCAATGTACTTCCCCCGCGCGCGCCGGTACGCCGTTGCATAAGCCCGAAACCCGCCGCCGTGCGCCTGGCGAATGATGCGGATGCGCAAGTCTTTCTTTGCCCACGCCCGCATGACCTGCCAGGTGCGGTCGCCGCTTGCATCGTCTACGACCAGCAGCTCCCAATCCTGGAACGTTTGCGCGAGCACCGACCGGATGGCGCGCGGCAAAAGTTTGGGCCGCCGGTAGGTCGGCAGCAGCACCGACACCAATGGCGCGGTTCTCCGCGGCGGCATATGCTCCCCTAACTTTCGCGCACCAACGACAACAGTTTCGCGTGCAGCGCGGGCACCGCGGCAACGAGACTGGTCGAGGCAAGCGTCCATGGCTTGCCGTCCATATCCGTCACGGTGCAGCCGGCCTCCTCCATCAGCAGCACCCCGGCCGCATAGTCCCACACGCCGCCCGAACTGCGGGAAAACGCCCAGTCGCGCCGTCCGTCGGCGACATACATCGCCGCCACCGCAGCGGAACCAAACATACTCAGCCACAACGGCTCCCTCGCGGCGGAGGCGATCAGTCGCTGGAGCGACGCCAGTTTGTTGGCCCGCAGGCCGGCTCCGGTGCAGCCGTAGCTGTACACCCAGTCCTTGGTGGCCGCACAATGCACGGGTTTGCCGTTGCAGGTCGCCCCGCGGCCGCGATGCGCCAGGTACAGCTTGCCATTCGGCGGGTCGGCAATGGCCGCGTGCTGCAGCACCCCGTTCTTGGCCACGGCCACCATCACGCCGAACAACGGCGTGCCCGTAGAAAAATTGCGCGTACCGTCCAGCGGGTCCACCAACCACAGGTACTCGGCATCCTTCTGCCAGTCCGGCTGCTCCTCGGACACGATGCCGTGTGAGGGAAATTTCTTCTTAATGGCCTGGACAAGCAGCCGGTTGGCGGCGAGGTCGGCCTCGGTCACCACGTCGGCACGATTTTCCTTGGTGTACTTGACGCCAGACCGGCCGAAGCGGCGAGAAACCAAACGGCTCGCCTGCCGGGTGATATCCGCAGTGAATTTCGCCAAGACGTCGGTCATCCGATCCGTTGCCAGAAAGTAAAATGCAGCTTGAACGCAGCCGCAAACGCAGTGTACTCCGGTCGCAGTCGACGGGCAATCGGCAGCAGTATGACCTGCACCTCGCGACCAACGGCGATGCCTCCACGGGAATTCGACATTGCTGCTTACGGCACGACTGCCAGCGACGGCAGCCAAGCGAACTGCAGGATGGCGACCACTGCCATACCGATGACCCACCACCGCAGGAGACGGCCATCCGCGCTGACAGACCCCAAAAAAAGGAACAGCCACAACCCGAGCGATTTTCGCATCAGCTCCGACGGCCACAGCAGGTTGCTGCCGGCATTCAGTACCAGCAGGAGTGATGCCTGCGCCGTCGCCAGCACCGACATTAGATCCACCCGTTTGAGCAACCGCGTCAGGGCCAGCAGGCAGCCAAGGGCCGTCAGCGTCAGAAAGGACGCCTGAAATAATACTTTGAGGGAGAACGGCATACCCGCCACATAGTGGAAGGACTGCCACCAACCGACGCCGGGGTAGGTAAAGTTGCCGGCCACTTCATACGCGGTCAGATGCCCGGGGAACAGCTGGTGCAGCGCCACCTGCCAAACGGCGGCCACCGCCAAGGGCAGCGCCAATACCCAGATGCGGGAACGCGGCAACCGCAACGGCTGCACGACCAGCGCGGCGGCCACTATCCCGATAGCGAGCGGCGCGGCGATCACCTCCCACGTCAGGACCGCAAGACTGATGCTCAACGCCGCCTGCCAGTGCCGTCCCCGCTGGTACCACCACAGTCCCAGCAGCATGCAAAGGATCGCCAGCGCGGTCGGCAGGTCGTAGAGAAAACTGAACACCAAGCCGGGATGAACGTAGTACGCCAACGCCCAGCCCGGCGCTCTCCCCCACTGCGCCAGCAGACGCTGCAGCAGCACCCCGCTGGCGATCGTCGCCAGCAAGTTGACGAGCAGCAGCAGCGGGGCGACCAGTCCAGGCTGGCCGAAACTCAAGGCGTGCACCAGCACGGGATACACGATGCGCCGGTAGCGCGTGATGGGCGCATTCAGGATCTCGCGGAGCAGCGGCAGGTTGAACGGGTCGCGCGCGATGGCGTAGTACGAAATGCCATCGTGCACGTCGTTGGACCGGACCCACAGGCCGGCAGCCGCCCCGCCGTAGTGCTGGGTGATGCGATGGTCGGACTTGAAGTGCACGAACCACGTCGGATCCCAATCCGCTGACCGCAGGTAGAGCGCGGCGAGCGCAAGGTAGCCAACGATAGCCACCAGCGTCGGCCAGTAGCCCGCCACCGCCGGAAATCGCGAACGCACACGAGAAAAAATCACAGCCATACTATACCGTGCGCGAAACCGCGCTCGCAAGCAAAAAAAATATGACCACGCGCGGCGGCCATATTTTCTTTTTGTTTTTAGCTGTTGCGGTGGATTGTAGAAAGGGCATCAAATGGTTTTCCCAGTACGATAGAATTGCCATCCTCGGTCATGCTGCGGACATTGCGCCGAGCGTCGAGGGGTACCGGGCAGCGCCGAAACGCGCTACCTCCTCATGACGTATTGCAGGTATATTGCATAGTCAACGGGAGAAGGTTATGGCAACAAGGTGTTCCCCACGTAGCCCGCCGACAGTTCGGCGCGCACGTACTGGCTGGGCTGGAATGCGGCGCGTTCGTTCTCCGGCGCCGATGCGCGCTGGGCGACGGCCTGGTTGGCCAGCGCCAGAGCCCACGCGGCGATCCCGACCACAAAAAAAGCACTCACAATAGTTCCCGCGATCGGCCGCGGAGGGAGTGCCAACGGTACTCGGGATGCCGGCGCTTGTCCAAAGAACGGCAGGAAGCCAAACGAAGACGCGCCGGAGGAAACTTTCGCCATAAATTTTTGTTTTATTTTTGTTTTTTGGCCGAACCACTACCAGAATATTGTAATTATAGCGCATCCGGGCCTTTTTGTCAATTTTTACCGCAGCCGGTACCATGCAGGAGAACGCTTCTCTATGAGTTTGAGCGGAAAAATCGCGCGTAACTCCGTGATCCAGCTGGGCGGCAAGGCCGTCGGGCTGGTGGCGACCGTCATCACGGTCGCCATTATGACGCGGGCGCTGGGCGCGGCCGGGTACGGGACCTTTACTGCCGCATTCGCGTTCCTGCAGGTCGCGTTCATCCTGGTGGATCTCGGGTTGCAGATGACGACGGTGACCCTGGTTTCGGACGCGCGGCGGGATGCCACCACGGTCTTTTCCAATATCCTGGGACTGCGCCTGGCCACCGCGCTGGCGATGGCGGTCCTGGCGGTGGGCGGGGCGTCGCTCTTGGGCTATGCGCCGGAGGTGCGGCAGAGCATCGCGGGATTGGCGGCGGTGTTCGTTGCCGCCGACCTCATTGCCGTGCTGACCGGAGTATTCCAGTACCGGCTGGCAATGGCGCGCGCGGCGGTGGCCGAAGTCGCCGGCAAGCTGGCATTACTTTCCGGCGTCGCGGCGGCCGCGGTCCTGGGCGGCGGGCTGCGGGAGATGGTGCTGGCGACCGCCGCGGCCGCGGTGTTGCACGCCGTACTGCTGTGGGTATTGGCGCGCGGCCTGCTGCCGTTCCGGGTGCGCTTCGACCTGGCCGTCTGGCGCGACATCGCAAGGACGACCTGGCCGCTGGCGCTGACCATCGCGTTCAACCTCATCTACTTTAAGATGGATACGGTCATCCTCTCGTGGTCCTGGCCGGCCGCCGACGTCGGACAGTACGGCGCCCCGTACCGCATCCTGGAATTGTGCATCAACCTCGGCTACCTGTTCCTCGGCCTGGTGCTCCCAATCCTGACCCAGGCGGCCGCGCGCAATGACCGGACGCGGTTTGCCCATCTGCTGCAGCGGAGCTTCGACGCCATTATTGCCGTCACACTCCCCCTGGTGGTGGGCGGTGCGCTAATTTCCACCCCGCTGATGGCGCTGGTCGCCGGCCCGGAATTTTCCGCCTCGGGTCCCCTGCTGTCCATCTTGCTGGTCGCGACGGGCACCATCCTCCTGGCGGCCGTCTTTGGCTACGGTATCGTCGCGCTCGGCAAACAGCGGGTGATGCTCCCCTACTATGCCGGCAACGCCGCCGTGGTGCTCGCCGCCTACCTTATCTTTATCCCGCGCTACGGGACGTACGCGGCGGCATGGCTGACCGTCGCCAGTGAAGCGGTCATTCTTGCCGCCAACCTGTGGGTGGTCAAACGGCTGACGGGATTTTTCCCGCGCCTGGCCGGTTCGGCTACAACCGTGGCCGCGACCGTCGTGATGGCCGCGGTGCTGCTCGTGACCGCTCCGCTGCCGGTACTCGCCCGCCTGCTGCTGGGCACGGCGGCCTTTGCCCTGGCCCTGCACCAGTTGGGCGGGCTGCCCAAAGGACTGCTGCGGCAGATGGTCAAACCGTAATGGCGGCTACCGCGTATGTTCACGCCTGATATTCCCGCCGGTCTTGCCAGCCTCATCACGCCGTGGGCGTTGGCATTCAACGTGGTGCTGGCCGCGGGGCTGATGGCCATCGGCGTACTGACGTGGCGGCGTCCGGCTGTCGGCGTTGCCGCCGCAGCTTTCGCGCTGCCGCTGTACCTGGCGCGCGCAAGCGTTGGCGGACTGCCGACCACGTACCTGGAACTCGTCATCCTCCTGGTCTGCGGCGTCACGCTCGTCAGCGCCTTGGCGAAAAAAAACTTTCGGCGCGGCGCACCCGACCCGCTGCGCTGGCCGGCGACCGCGCTGCTGGTCGCGGGGACCGCGGCGCTGGCCTGGTCGCCCGATACGCTCGCCGCCGCCGGACTCTGGCGGGCATACCTGGTGGAACCCGCGCTGTTGTATGCGGTGGCGCGCTTCGCGCTGCAGGATGAACGCGACTACCGCCGGGTCGCGCGGGCGCTGCTGGCCAGCGCCTTGGGCGTCGCGCTGCTTTCGATCTGGCAACAGTTCAGCGGCATCGGCATCGCCGAACCGCAGTGGGTACCACTCGCCCAACGCCGCGTCACCGCCCACTACACCTCGCCCAACGCCGTCGGCCTGTATTTGGGCCCCATCGCCGCGCTGGCAGCCGGACTGCTGTGCATACACCCCCGACGCTGGCGCGCGATGGCCGGTGCCGGCACCGTCCTCTTGATAGCGCTCATCGCGATACTATACACCAGATCCGCCGGCACCTGGATCGGGCTTTTCTTTGCCGCCGCCGTAGTGGCGTATTTCACCCTGGGCCGCTGGAAAACGGCCGGAATGCTGACCGCGGCGCTCGCCCTGAGCCTGCTGCTGCCCGCCGTACAACACCGCATCCGCATCGAGCTGACGGACCCCGCGTCGGTCAACCGGCGCGTGCTGTGGCAAGGCAGCTGGGACTTTCTGACCGCATCGCCGAAGAACTTCGTGCTGGGCACCGGCATCCACGGCTTTCCCAAGGTGCAGGACGCCTTCCGCGACCCGCGGAAGATGGAACCGCTGCTCTACCCGCATACCATTGCGCTCAACTTCTGGATGGAGTTCGGGCTGGGTGGCCTGCTCTCCGCCGCGTGGCTTGGTCTTGCCGCGGTGCGCATCGCGGTTTCCAACCTGCGGCAGCGCGTTGATGGCCTCACGCTCGGCGGACTGGCGGCGCTCGCCGCGATACTGGCGCACGGACTGGTGGATGTCCCGTATTTCAAAAATGACCTGGCCGCACTGACGTGGCTGCTCCTCGCGTTCGTCATCTGGCGCGGCCAAAAAAATAGCTCCGCCGCCGCGGAGCCGAAACCCTGATCCCGCCAACGCATCACCGCCCCCACCACCGCACGGGCGGACGCTGGACGAACGCCAAGTCCTTGCGAAATGCGACCGGATCGCTCACCACGTAGCCGTCCGGCGCAAGGCGTGCCAGTTGCCGCACGCGGCGGCGCGACCACGGCGTTCCGGTATCGTAGACCCAAATTGTTTTGCCGCGGGCGCGCAGGCCGCCAAACAGCCGCGCGCTGACCGACTGCGCGCGCACCGACACCGCGTCAATGTCGGCCCAATCGCTGGCGCGCACGCGGGATATCTCCCGCGGATAATAGACGACCAACCCCGTGCGCAAATTCTCGTCGCGCTGTTTGAGCTCGCGCAAGTCGGCCGGGTGGAAGCTGGTGACCGTCAACGTGCCGCGCAGCGTGCCGACAAGACCTGCGACCTCATCCAGCGCGGCGGCGCGGCGTTCCGTCGGCAGCGGGGGCGTATTTTTCAATTCCACTTCTGCCACGGCGGACCCGAACTCGTTCAAAAAATCCCGCACGCGCGAAATACCGCGCTGCGGGTAGCGGTCGGAGAGCGGGCCGCAATGGGCAAGGTCTTTGATCTGGTCGTAGGTGACCGCGTCCACCGCCCACGGCCGGCAGTACAGCCGCTCTAGGTTCGTGTCGTGCAGCAATGCCCAGACGTTGTCGCCGGTCAGCACCGCATCCGCCGAGAGCTGGGCACCCGCGTCGCGGGCCTGTTGGAACCCGAGCCAACTGCCCTCCGGATAGCGGGCCCAGTACCCGCGGCGCGCAATGACGGTTGCCGAACGGCCAGGCCGAGCCGGCGCGGGCACAAACAGCACGGCGGCCGTCAACCCGACGGCGAACCCCAGCCAACCGAGTTTTTTTAAAAATATATCCTTTCGCTGCTGCATTCCCATATAGGTAACGGGAGTCCGCTTTCGCGGACTCCCGTTCCAAAGGCAATCAATGCTAGCGAAAACCTCAGATGCCTGTACCGCGTTAGTTCGTCGCTTCCACCAACTGTTGAATGACGAACGAAGCGATCGCGTAAGCGGCGAAAATGACCGCCAACCCCACGATACCCGCGATGATCATCTTTTTGGCCTCACCAACCTGTTCTTCATTGCCCTGCGCCGTCATCCACTTGAAACCACCGAAGAGAACGATGAGGACGGCGATAATGCCCAGGAAGCCCATCAAAATGTTGACGATGAGCATGATGGTCGTCCGAAGATCCTGGGTACCCCAACCGACGATGGTTGCGTAGTTCAATCCTTGGTTGACGGTCGCGCTCAGCTGAGCGAACACCGGCAACGCGGCCAGCAAACCACCGACAGTGGCCAAACCTGTAGTAATTTTGCGCATTGTGTCACCTCCTTTCTGTAGGGAGGGGGCAAACGGGAACTTTCCGCCCCGCTGCCTGACTCCAATCCAACAGAAACCAGTATATCGTAGTGGCGATGAATTTACAACTAATTGTCAACATGGTATAATAATGGTGATACTAGGCTGAATTCCGTCGGTTGCGCCCCGCACTCCTGCGGGGCGTCCCTCGCTTCACCTTCCGCTCCCTCGCCTATGCCATCACCCATCCCGCGCCGCCGAGCAACGCGCCGCCGCACCGCGGCCGCAGGGTGGTTGACGCTCGCCGTCGCGCTCGCCCCGCTGCAGCCGGCCGCCGCGCTCGTCTTTTCCCCGAACCGCCTGATGACGGACGCGGAGCTGCACGACCCGGGCAGCCTGTCCACGGCCGCCATCCAGCAATTTCTGGAACAAAAAGGCAGCGTGCTGGCGACATTCCGGGAAACCGTGGAAGGGCAAACGCTCACGGCCGCCCAGATCTTTTCGCGCGTCGGAAATCAGACCGGCATTTCGCCGAAATTCCTGCTGGCCGTGGTAGAACGCGAAAAGGGATTGCTGCGCAAGAGCCCCGGCGCCGTCAAGCAGTCCGACCTGGACTGGGCGGCGGGCTACTCATGTTTTTCCGGCCGCTGCAATGAAAAATACCGCGGCTTCTTCAATCAGGTCGACTCGGCGGCCATCACCCAGAACATCTACTTTGAACGCGCCAGCACGTTCACCTACCGCATCGGCACGCCCGCGCAGACCCACGACGGCTACACCGTCACCCCGGAAAACCAGGCGACAGCCAACCTCTATATCTACACGCCGTTCGTCGGGCATTCGCCGGAGCTGGGTATTGTCAACGGCTTGGGCGGCAACCGGCTGTTCCATAACATCTGGCAGCAATTCTTCACCGACGCCAAATATCCGGAGGGGCTGGTCCTCACCGACGGCACAACGCTGTGGCGCGTGGAGGCGGGCAAGAAGCGAAAATTCGCGACGCGCGAGCTGTTTGCCGCCGACCACCGCCCCGAGGACGCCATCACCGTGACGCCGAAAGTGCTTTCCGCCTACCCCGACGGGCCCGACATCCGCTTTGCCAACTACACGGTGGTGCGCTCGGCCGCCTCGGGGCAAGCGCTGCTGCTGCAGAACGGCAAACAACGCCCCATCGTGGATGAGCAGGCGCTGGCGCTGTTGTCGGACTTCCACCTCGCCACCGTCAATCTGTCCGACATCCCGGCGGTTGCCGCCGAGCTGCTGGAGCCCTACCCCGTCGGCCTGCCGGTCACCGCCAACCTCGCCTACCCGCAGGGCAAACTGTTCAAGGATGACCTCGGCACGCTGGTCTGGGTGCAGGACAGCGTCCGCCACCCCGTGCATGACGTCACGGCGCAGATCAATTTCTACCAGCAAACCCCGGAAGCAACGACGGCGGCCGCCCTGGAACGCTACCCCATCGGCAGCCCGGTGCTGCTGCGCGACGGCACCCTGGTGAAGAATACCGAGGGCACCCATTACCTCATCACCAACGGCGAACGGCGCAAGATTACCAGCACCGAACTGGCCGCGCGCCTCCTGGGCAACGACCGCGTGACGGCGGCGCTGACCGCACCCGACGACCTGCTGGAACTGCACGGCGCAGGTTTGAACATGGATTACATCAACGACACCATTCAGGACCCGGCAGCGACGCCCACCCCCGCCGCAACGCCCGCCGGCCCGCTGATCTCGGCCGACAGCCTGACGGTGACCCCCGCGAGCCTCGTGGGCCTCACCGGACAGAGCATCGCGGTGCAGGCGACGGTTCGCAACGCCGGCACCAAAACCTGGCAAGCGGGTGAAATAAAATTGCAGCTCAACGGCGGCGCGGCGCTCAACTTCCTGGAAAGCAGCGTGGCGCCGGGCGAAATGGCAAGCTTCAACGGCCCGCTGACCTACACGGCTGTCCCCGGCCTACAGCCGCAGACGTTCACGGTGCTGGGCCCGGATGGCGCAGTCATTGCCCGCTTCGCCAAGTTCGCCGTGCTGAAACCGGCCGCCGGCGCGGAGGTAACCAAACACACGCTGCCAACCGCCGTCAAAACCAGCTGGAAGCCGGTGCCGGTCGCCATCACCCTGAAGAACACCACGCCTAACCTGACCTGGAAGGCAAGCAAAGCGGCGCTCGTCTTGAAAGGCCCCAGCAACCAGAGCAGCCCGTTCTATGACCCGGCCGACTGGGTGAAAACCGACGTGCCGGCAGTTCCCACCAACCGCAAGACCATCAAGCCGGGAGAAACCGGCGAATTCCGCTTCACCCTGCGCCCGCGCGGGGTCAAACCCGGACTCTACGAGCTGCACTTCCAACTGCAGCTGCGCGACGCCAAAAAAGACATCCTTATTAACGGCGGCGAGGAGTGGGTGATGAAGGTGCGGGTGGATAAATAGAAAAACGGCTTTGCCCCGCCACCCGGCGGGGTTTTTGCTATAGTGCCAAGCGTATGGAGTCTACCGTATGGGTATGGGCAGGGCGGCATAGGGCCGCTGCCTGCGGTATTGTGCTTGCGGGCCTGCTCACCGCTACCTACCTGGCCGTGGCGGGCAACGGGTATGGCTACTACCGGCACCTGGCCCAGGCAATGCTGGATGGCGAGCTTGGGCTACCGGCGGAAACCGTCCCCGCCGGACAGCTGCGCGACTTCAGCCAGTACGGCGACACTCTCTACTACCCGATGGGCGTGCTGCCCGCAGCAATCCTGATGCCCGCGGTGGCAGGAATGGGCGTGGACTTTCCGCAGGCAGTGATGGTGCTCGCGCTGGCCGCCAGCATTGCCTACCTCGCCTACCAGCTGGCGCGCCGGCTTTCCTGGTCCGAACGCGACGCGCTGTGGTTGAGTGCCGGATTCCTGCTCTCCAGCCCTCTGGCATATTTGGTCCTGGGCTCAACGGTCTTTGACGCGTACTTGGCGCATCTGGTCTCCCTCGCCTGCCTGCTTTCCGCGCTGGTGGAACACCTTGGCCGCCGCCGATGGTGGCTCACGGGAGTGCTCGTCGGTCTGTCCGCGATGAGCCGGCCGCTGACCGCGGGCGCGGCCGTCTTTTTCTGGCTCGCGGCGACACGCGAACCATCGTCGCGCGCAAAAAAAATATTGGTGTTCACGGTGCCGCTGCTTGCCGCGCTCTCCCTGATCGCCGCCTACAACTTCGCGCGGTTCGGCGACCCTTTGGAAGCCGGCTACTCGTATCAGCTCATTGATCCGGCAACCGTGCAGGCACGCGAGATCGGGCTCTTTTCCCTCCGCCATATTCCGCGAAATTTCACCCGGGCTTTCCTAGCTGGACCAAAGATTATTTTAGCTCAAGGAAGCCAAAATATACCGGTTTTCCCGTACCTTACCTTTGGCGGTTCCGGCATGTCGTTGCTCCTGACTTTCC
>JAUSGZ010000018.1 GCA_030648715.1 bacterium
CGGCGGGTGAATGGCTACGGCGGCATGCTCATCATCCGCCACACGGTGGCGGGAAGAACGGTTTCCGCCCTCTATGGCCACCTGGACCTGAACTCCGCCAGGGCGACGGGCACCAAGGTAAAGGCGGGCGAGCAGATCGCAATACTCGGCGACCACAAATCTTCGGAAACCGACGGCGAGCGCAAGCACCTCCACTTTCATTTATGGGATGGCGACGGAGAAAAACTGTCCGGCTATGCCCAAACTGAAGCGGCGCTGGGCGACTATCTGAACCCGACGGATTTCTTCCTCGCGAAAGGATTGGATGTGCTGCCACCGACGCGCGAAATTCGCTACGGCAAGGATGGTACGCCCGCCCCGCACCCGACGTTCGACGGCATGAGTTTTCAGCTGCCCGCCGGCTGGGCCGTGGAGTATGTGCCGCAAATAGAATCGTTAAACCTGTTCAATTTACAACTCGACGGCATCCTCACCCAGACGGCCCGCGGACGCTCCAAAATTTTCATCCGCACGTTCACTGCGGATAAATTCCTGACGCTGAATACCGTCACCATCCACCAGGCCAAGGACGGGCAGATCAACGGCTATGACATCATTCGCTACGACATTGAAAAAAAACCGGAAGTGGCCGATTTCCCATACCAGCCCGGGTGGAGAAACGCGCGGCACATCGTGACCGATTTCCGGGCCAACCCCGGCCGGTCGGTTTTCTACGTCGTGGCGCAAAACCCCGTCGGCGTTGCCAACGACACCTACTCGGAGTTTCTCCGCAGCCTCCGCCTCAAGACGGGAGAATAGCGTCTATGAACGGCGGCTACGCGCAGGAAACCAAACGTTTCGGCTACGGGATTGTTGCCACGCTGCCGCTGCTCCTGCTCTACGAGTACGGCATCTGGCAGGGCGCGCTCGGCAACGCCTTGAACGGCGCCGATGCGCTGCTGCGTATTGCGCTGGCGTACATCGCCGGGTTCTTCGGACTCCAGTACGGCACCTGGCTTATGGCCGGCGTGGTCGGGATCCTCGCCGTCAGTTTTCTCGTCTACCTCAAACGGCAACGCGTGAAAATCACGCCACGGTATGTCCTGGGAATGTTTTTGGAAGCGGCGGTAACGGGTATCGTTCTCGCGATCCTCGTGCATTTGATGCTATCGCGCAGTTTGCCGCGCTTTTTTACGTTCACCCCCAACCCTGGGGTAGTCCAGCAGCTCGCTATCCAAGGCCTGGACTCCGCGTGGGCAAGGATCGTTGCCGCCGTGGGCGCGGGAATCTTTGAAGAATTGCTGTTCCGGGTACTGCTGTTGGCAATCCTCTACCGCCTGTGGGCGAAACCCGGCAGCGCGCTGGGGGACGATACGGCGACAACGACCCGCGCGGTGCTGGTGTCATCGGTGCTGTTTACCCTGCTGCACTTCGGCTCGGTGGGCGTCGGCGGACTCATCTCCATCTTTGCCTCCAGTCTGCTGCTGTCGGGGCTGTACGTGGCGCGCGGGTACGGCATGGTCGCGCTCTCTCACACCGCCTACGATCTCTACCTGATGTTCGGCATCGTGGCGTAAAAAAAGCGGCGCAGGTGCGCCGCCGTTCGGCTAGGGGAAATTCTCCTAAACCGATTTCCGACGAAGGACCGGGGGAGGATCCTCCGGGGCGGAGTACAGCCAGTCCCTGGCTTCCCGCCGGATCGCCTCCCGCAGGAGCGCCTCGCGGTCCCCTCTGGGAAGCGCCGAGAGCTCCTCATGGTGATCGAACGCCCCCGTAGCGTTGATGAGCTCGCTGCTGACACGATCCTGAATGTCCGCCAACAGCTTCTTGTGCCGAACGAACAGTGACCGTGGGGCTTTCGCCTTTCGTATAGGCATATGCACCTCCTAAAGAGCCAAATGAAGTACCGGTATACATTAAACGAAGAATAATACTACCGCGGTCGACCAAAATAGTCAAGGTAGCGCACTAGTGGCGAAGCGGCCCCACACCCGTACGACCTCTACCTGATGTTCGGCATCGTGGCGTAAAAAAACGCGCCAGGGTTGAACTGGCGCACAGCGGATGTGTCGAAACCGTTCGGTCGGCGACTAGCGCGGTATGCGCTCCTGCGCATCGGCGGCCGCGTGCAGCCGGTTGAGGAGCACTTCGCGCAGGTCAACGTGGGGGTCGATGCCCATCGCCGTCAGGAATGGCGCGAGCTCGCCCATCACACGCATGGCAAACTGCGGCATATCCGCACGCAGCTCCTCCAGGCGCTGGATGGGAGCGGGACGCTCGGCGACCTCGCGCCGCAAGCGATCGCACAACAGGGCAATAAGCAGAATGCGTTCCGCTTCCAGGCGTTCGGTTCTTACCGCCATGGGAGGCACCTCCAACAAAGGGCCAAAGAAACCGTTAGCACCAAACCGCCAGCCTAACAGGAATCGGTGAGCCCGTCAATCCAAAGAGCCGTTGCTCCAGAGTGGGAAGGCAAGTATAATGGTGTATCACGAATGGCCAAGCCTATTTTTTTCTCCAATGCTCATCCTCGGCATTGAAACCAGCTGTGACCCCAGTCCTAATTTTACAGCTATATCCACGGCAACCCGCTGCGCCCACATCAGGGTGTGCCTATTCGGCACGCGCGGGTTGCCCCATCTAAAATGCTTGAGGAGAAAATAAGCTGGCAGATTCGACCGTGGTAAAATTAGGACGGGGCGAGACGAGAGTTTATCAACGATTATACATCAGAACA
>JAUSGZ010000060.1 GCA_030648715.1 bacterium
GATTGCGACGGCACCGTGGACAACGGGGCCTCCGATCTCGCCACCTGGTACGCGGATGCGGACAGTGACAGCTACGGCGATGCCGCGACCACTTCGGTGGCCTGCGACGCGCCCGCTGGGTTCGTGGCCAACACCACGGACTGCGACGATAGCGTCGCCACCATCCACCCCGGCGCCACCGAAACCTGCAACGGCGTGGACGATGACTGCGACAACGGCCAACCGGGCGGCGGTATTGACGAGGGGGCGACCGGGGGCGGCACCTACTACCGCGACGCCGACAACGACGGCCACGGCAACGCCGCGGTCACGACGACTGCCTGCGCGCAGCCCGTCGGCTACGTGACGGTCAGCGACGACTGCGATGACGCCGACGGCACAAAATATCCCGGCAACACGGAAGTCTGCGACGGCAAGGACAACGACTGCAACGGTACAATCGACAACGGCGCCGGCACCACCTGGTACCGCGACGCGGACGGCGACGGCCAGGGGAACGCCGGCACGACCCAGCTGGCCTGCACGCAGCCGGCCGGCTACGTCAACAACAGCACCGACTGCGAAGATAATCCGGCCGCCTGCGGCGCGAACTGCAAGGTCGGCGGGACGGAGGTCTGCGACGGCTACAACAACGACTGCGACGCCCAGACGGACGAAGGGCTGGGCGCCACCTGGTACCGCGACGGGGACGGCGACGGATTTGGCTGGGCGGCAACGACGCAATTGGCCTGCACCCAGCCGGCCGGCTACGTCAACAACTCCAGCGACTGCAATGATGCCAGCGCCAGCGTCAAGCCGGGCGCCCCCGACCAGTGCAACGCCGTGGACGACGACTGCAACCCCGCCACGCCCAACGGCTACGGCGAGGCCTGGTTTGGCCGGCCCTGCGCCTCGGGCGGTGCCGGCGCGTGCGCCGTGGGCATTGACGACTGCGTCAGCAATGCCCGCCAGTGCCGCCCGCTGTTCGGCACGCTGGAAGAGCAGTGCGACGGGAAAGACAACGACTGCAACGGGGTGGCCGACAACGGCTGTTACTTCCCGGTCGGCTGTGTGGTACCTTATTGTGAGCTCAAAAACTAATTAACCCCCAGGATACAATCATCAACAAAAGCGCCATCATTCTGATGGCGCTTTTGTTTTCTGGCAAAGGACTGATTTGGCTTGACTAAGCAATAAAAATAGGCTAGTATCACCAATTGCTCGTTGACAACTGACAAATGTCATCCCGGCCCCGGAGCCGGGATCCAGAAACCAAGAAACAAAAGTGGCGGGCCCCGCTGCAAGTCGCAGCGCGGTTAAAGCCACAACACATCCAGAAACGGGACGAATAATGCGCTCCATAGTGGAACGCAAACGTCACCCAACAACCCAATCGGGAAGCGAGATTCAATCTAAGGTGATCTATAGGCTCAAATATCCTTCGAGCGACCCCGAGCTTGTCGAGGGGGAGTCGAGAAGTTAAAAAATTAGCTTCTCGACCGTGCTCGAAGGCTAATTTTTCGAGTTTTTAGATGGCCACCTTAATTCTTGCTTCTTGATTCAACGGAACGGAGGTTCCCATGTCTCGGATTCAGAATGTTCTGGTCGCGCTGGCCGCAGTCGCCACTCCCGTCCTGACCGTCGCGATAGTTCTCCTCAATCGTGAACCACTTCACGCCTCAGACTGCAACGCAAATGGCCTTGAGGATTTTACCGAGACCACTCGGGACTGCAATGGCAACGGTATCCCTGATGAGTGCTTGGATCTCGACAAACGTCTAAGGTTCGGAACTCCAACCACCTACCCAGTTGCCTCACCAATCTACACGGTCGCAGCGGACTTCGACCGTGATGGTGATCCCGACCTAGCTACTGTACAACTAGGTACCGACTCTATCGCGGTCCGATACAACGATGGCCGCGGTAACTTCAACATCAGCGCCACCTACACAGTGAAATCATCCGACACCTTCCATCAGCCGTCTGACGTTGTGGCCGAGGACCTAGATATGGATGGTACTATCGACCTGACTACCTGTAACTTCACTGCAGGTGGAATTTCGATCCTTCTGAATAGGGGTGATGGCACCTTCGCGGAACCCAGAACACTGCCCGAGCTCTCGCCCCAAAACGAATGGCTAGCTATTGTCTCCGATGACCTCGACGGCGACGGAGACAACGACATAGCATTAACGGGTAGGGTCTCGCACAGCAGAGTTTCTGTGCTCAAAAATAGCGGTGACGGCACGCTGGGTGAACAACAGAGCTACATTGCCGACCCGCTTGGTTTTGCGTTCGGTTACAAAATCCGCACTGCGGATTTAGACCTCGACGGCGATGTTGATCTTGTCGCCAGTATCCGCGCCGGACGCCTATCGCTTCTTAGAAACTCTGGAGTAGGGACGTTCGTAGCTCCAGAGATACTTCCCGTGTTTGGTGAACCCCAAGGTGCGCCCGAACATGAGTTAGTTGACTTTGATCGCGATGGCGACATCGACATAGTGGCTACAACCCTTGGGGCTGGGGTCATTGTGCTCTACCAAGATGACTCGGGTTCCTTTGGCAACCAACGGGTAGTCGGTGGATATCCGGGAACATATTCGTTAAGTGTCGGGGATTTCGATGGTGATGGAGCCCTTGAATTTGGAAAAGCGGCGACGGAAGAAAACCGGCTAGCGTTCTTTATCCCGAGCACGCCGGTTGCATCTGAATTCATCTTTCTCGCGAAGATGAATCATCCGCCGCGCAGACTGATTTCTGGCGACTGGGATCAAGATGGAGATCTCGACATTGTTACCACAAACCAGGATGGCAGCATCTCTGTATTGTTAAATAACAATATCGGGTTCGCTGCCGACTGCACCCGCCACCAGCTGCACCTGTTCCGTGGCAACCAGTGGGTGCCCCTCACCGATGAAGCCAGAGTAGACTTCAACCCCGCACTCCCCGCCATCGTCATCGTCCACGGCTGGAACAGCGAACTTGCTGACCAACTCCCCGCCTGGACCCTCCAGACAGCCCTTGCCTTTGCGGCCCGCACTGCCACCCCGTACGTCAACCTCCTGGCCTGGGATTGGATGCTCGAAGCCAAGGGCAACGCCACCACCACCTTCAACCCGTTCGGCCTGGAGAAAGCCGCCGCCGAAGTCTACGACCAGTCAGCCAAACTGGCTTCCGCCCTGCGGCAAACGTTTGCCGCCCGCGGATTCACGCGACCGGTCCACCTGATGGGCCACAGCCTGGGGTCGTTCGTAGTGACCTTCACCGGGCTGCAGCTCCAAGACTTGGCGTTGGGAACCATCTACGACGTCGCCAACGTTACCCTGTGGGATCCGCCGGACGCCGTCCCCAACAGCCTGGCCGACAACGTCCCCTTGCTGCGCAGCTTGGGCACCTACGTCGACAACTTCCGCGGCGCCTTCAACCGCAAAACGTACTTCGCCAACGCCTGGGTGGCGGCCCCGTCGGCCAGCGACGACGGCACCACGTCCCACGACACCTACCGCTGGTACCGCGAGCGCGTCCAGCCCGCCGACGAACCCATCCTCCACACCACCCTCACCTGCACCGACGACCGCTACAACGGCACCGTCGGCTTCGGCGCCTCGGTTACCCACGCGCCGCCGACGCGCCAATTGCGCTTCCCGTGCGATGCGGGCGACCTCGGCGTCTCGCTAGTTGCCGACTCTGCCGATACGCGCTGCGCGGACGCCCGCGACCTGACCATCTACGGCCAGTACTGCGTGGCCGATGCCCGCACAACCCCCGTCCTCACCCTCAAACTGGACACCGGCATTGGCAACAACCTCTGCGACTGCCTCCTCCCCACCGACCTGGATCTGCGCATGCGGATCAAATCTCGGCAAGCCCTCCAGGGCGGCGGCGCGGGTCTCGATGACCTGACCGCCACCTACACCCTGCCCGTCACCATGGCTGAACCGTGGGATTTCCTGCAGTTTGGCTACCAGTTCGTTGCCGCTCCTACCCCCGCCGCGCTCACCGTGAGCATCATCGACGGCGTTGACGAAACGCCTCTCCTGTCGCTGACGTCGGAGTCAAATCCCATCGGGGTTGAACGGCTCTCGCCGCTGCTGGATATTTCGTCCTTCCGCGGCAAAACCGTTGACCTGGTGTTTTCGCTCACGTCCTCGCAAGAGGGCGCAAGCGTTGAGATTTCCAATCTCACAGCGCTGCACAGCGCATTCCACGCCAACGTCCCGCCCAACGTTTCCGCGGGCGCAGACCAGGCTATTGCCGTCACCGACCCGATTTCCACAGCGGTGACCTTGAACGGTTCGGCCACGTCGGACACCAACGGCGACCCGCTGGTGTACGCATGGACGCTGCCCTCCGGTATTGCGGCCGTCGGTGTACAACCGACGCTCGCCCTGCCTCTGGGCGGCTACCCGTTCACGCTGCACGCGCGCGACCCGTTCGACGGGTTTGGGTTCGACGAGACCGTCGTCGAGGTGGAGTATCCCTTCGTCCGCGGCGATGCCAATGCCGATGGCGAAGTGGACATCACCGACCCCATCGTCACGCTGGAAGCCCTGTTCCTGGATACCGGGGTTACCCTGTGCAACGACGCTGCCGATACCAACGACAACAGCGCGGTGGACATCTCCGACCCCATCGCGACCCTTGGGTTCCTGTTTCTGGGCACGGCCGACCCGAAGTCGCCCTACCCTGCGCCGGGGCTCGACCCCACGCCTGACCTTTTGGGCTGCACCCTTTCGCGGCCCTGACGTTCTTTCCCCGGCATACCCCGGTATGCCCAGCGGCTCGACAGCACCAGTCGAGCCGTTTTTTTTATTGCACACCCGTATCCGTTCACAAGACTGGACAAATTGCCGAAATCCTCAATCGCACCCCCTCACCCTCCCCTCTCCCACCAGGGGAGAGGGGAAATGAGAGGAGAATTCCATTCGAGGTGTGAACTGCTTCACCCACCGTCATTGTCACATTCGCCCCGCCTCCGACGGGGCAAGTGCGAATGTGACAATGAGGAAAAAAATAATGTTACCCCGGCTCCCGGAACCACGCAACCGTCTTGGCAATCCCCTCTTCCAGCGGCATCTGCGGATGCCAGCCGAGAGTTTCCACCGCCAAACGGTTATCCAGACAGCTGGTCATTTGCTCGCCGGGCTTGGCCGGACCGTACGAAAATTCGCCTTGGCCAACCGCCTGCCGGATAAGCTTTGCGACCTCATTTATGGTCACCTCGCGGCCGGTGCCAATATTGAACGCGCCCGAAACAGTCGCCTGCAGCGCCGCGAGGTTGGCGGCCACCACATCGCCCACGTACACGAAATCCCGCGACTGCGCCCCGTCGCCAAAAATTTCCGCCCTTTGGCCGGCCAGTAACCGATGAGCGAATATTGCGACCACCCCGGCTTCGCCCAGAGCATTTTGCCGTGAGCCGTAGACGTTGGCGTACCGCAAAGCCACCGTCCGCATTCCAAAGGTACGGCGGTATATCCGCAAAAAATGTTCCCCGGAAAGCTTGCCGATGCCATACGGCGACGCCGGAACGGCGGGATGACTTTCGGGGGTTGGCCGTACGTCCGTGTCCCCGTAGATAGCCCCACCCGATGACGCGAAGATGAAATGCCGAACACCGGCCTGCCGCGCGGCTTCCAGCACGTTCAACGTGCCCAGGATATTGACCCGCGCGTCCTCCACGGGGTCGGTGACGGATTTCCGCACATCCACCTGGGCGGCCAGATGGACGACGGCTTCGGATTGTATCTTTTTTACCAGCGACGTGAGCCCCGCATCGGCCACGTCCATTTCGTAAAAATCTGCACGGGGGTTCACCTGCACACGCAATCCCGTCGACAGGTTGTCAACCACGGCTACCGAGTGGCCATGCGCAAGCAGCGCATCCGTCAGGTGCGACCCGATGAACCCCGCCCCGCCGGTGACGAGAATCTTCATATCGTCGTATGAGGAATCTGGAATTAGGAATTATGCCATCGGGAGACTTAACCCTGAGACTGTAGAAAAACAAATTTTATACTTCGAGCGAGTCCCGCCAACGGCGGGATGAGTCGAGAAGAAAGCCAAAAAGGCAGCTTCCCAACCCAAGGCTGGTCAGCCTGGGGCCGATCGACCGGGCTCGAAGACTATTTTTTCCATCTTTCAGTTATTTTCTACAGTCTCATGTTCCATGAAGACCCAGTGCCTTCCGAAAGTACGGAATGGTCCGTTGTAGCCCCTCCTCCAGCGCTACCGTCGGCTGCCAGCCCAGTTTGGACTTCGCCAAGGTGATATCCGGCCGGCGCTGGCGCGGGTCGTCGGCGCGGACCGGGTGGTGGGTGATCTCGGAATGGCTGCCGGTCAGGCGCAGCACCGTAGCTGCCAGCTCGTTGATGGTGAACTCGCCGGGATTGCCGAGATTCACGGGACCGGTGAGGTCGCGCGCGGAATCCATCATCCGCAGCAAGCCCTGCACCAAGTCATCCACGTAACAGAACGACCGCGTCTGTTGCCCGTCGCCATCCACGGAAATCGATTTTCCTTGCAAAGCAGCGATGATGAAGTTGGAAATGACACGGCCGTCGTTGAGGGCGAGATTGGGCCCATAGGTATTGAATATCCGTACCACCTTGATACCGACCCCGTACTGGCGGTGGTAATCAAAAAACAGCGTCTCGGCGCACCGCTTGCCCTCATCGTAGCACGCGCGCGGACCGATCGGGTTAACGTCGCCGTGGTAGCTCTCCGGCTGGGGGTGGACCTGGGGATCGCCGTACACCTCGGACGTGGATGCCTGCAACACCGGAATGCCACGCCGTTTCGCGAGCTCCAAGGCGTGAATGGCGCCCAGCACGCAGGTCCGCACGGTGCCGACGGGATTGCGCTGGTAGTGGACCGGCGACGCCGGGCAGGCCAGGTTATAGATCTGATCCACGGAAAAATCGTAGGGCTCGGTCACGTCGCCTTCCGCGAGCGTGAACCCCGGCTGCTCCCGCAGACCCGCGACATTGGAGCGCTGGCCGCTGAAAAAGTTATCCAGGCAAACGACCTGGTGCCCATCCTGCAACAGCCGCGCGCACAAGTGCGACCCGATGAACCCCGCCCCGCCGGTAACCAGTATCTTCATATCGTCGAATGAGGAATCATGAATTACGAATCACGGAAATTTTTTGCCTCACCGTTGCGATCCCTTGATCCTTAATTCATACTTCGTGATTCTCCGGAAAACTCCCGCTGGGTCTGGTGTTTGCGGGCGGACTCCGCCGCCTGGCGCAGGAAAGCTTCGACGAATCCATCCAGCTTGCCGTCCAATACCGCCTGGGGGTCGGGCTCACTGTAGCCGGTCCGGTGGTCTTTGACCAGCTGATAGGGCTGCAGCACGTAGGAACGGGCCTGGTTGCTCCACTCGGCCGAACTATGCTCCCCGCGGATCTTGCGCTGCGAGGCCGTGTGCCGCTCCTGCTGCAGGGTCAAGAGCTTCGCCCGCAGGTATTTGAGGGCCTGCGCCTTGTTCTGGACCTGGGACCGTTCATTCTGGCATTTGACCACGATACCGGTCGGCAGGTGGGTGATGCGGACCGCCGAATCCGTGGTATTGACCGACTGGCCCCCGTGGCCGCCGGAACGAAACACGTCGATCTTGAGGTCCTCGTCGCGCAGCTGCACGCCGCCGGCCGCCGGTGCCAGGTCGGGCAGCACCTCCACCAGAACGAATGACGTGTGGCGCATCGCTTCGGCATCGAACGGCGAAATGCGCACCAGCCGGTGCACGCCGCCCTCCGAATGGAGGTAGCCGTAAGCATGCGGCCCGCTGACGGACAGCACCGCGCTTTTCAGACCGGCTTCCTGGCCCTTGTTCTCATCCAGCACCTGGACCGTCAGCCCGCGCCGCTCGCTGTAGCGCACCAGCATTCGCAACAGCATGGACGCCCAGTCCTGGGCGTCCACCCCGCCGGTGCCGGCGTGAATCGCGAGAATCGCATCCGCCCGGTCGTACGGCCCGGATAGCAGCAGCGAAAATTCCAGTGCCGCGAACGCCCGGCAAATGCCGTCCAGCGTGGCTTGGGCCTGCGGTGCAAACTCCTGTTCGTCTTCTTCCTCGGCCAGCTTCACCAGCTGCTCCAACTCATCCAATTGCCGGGTGACCGTCTCCCACTGCCCAACCTCCTGGCGCAGCATCTCGCAACGCTTGCTGATCTGCGAAGCCCGTTCCTGGTCGTTCCAAAAACCGGGTTGGTTCATTTCGGCTTCGCAGCCGCGGATCTCTCCTTTGACCTGGTCGAGGTCAAAGTAACCTCCAATTCACAGCCGCTTTCTCGCGCAGCTGGATAATTTCTTTCAGCAAGTCTTTCATGGGGACGGATGAAAATAAGAGTGAAGAGTGAATATATCCTATCGCGGGGAAGAATTCAATGCCCCGCCGCTCGCCTACCGGCATCCCTTGTCCACGAGGTACTGTTTGCCGAGCGCGCTGCAATCGCAATAATCGCCGAATTTGGAGCGCTTCCAGGTGCCGCCGCTGGCGGCGCACACCGGTTGTGCGGCGGTGGTCAGTGCGGTCACGGACTGGCAGGCGCGGAACTCCACGGCGACGGCATCACCGCGCGCGGGTTCGTAGTAGGCCTGGCACCCGGGGTGGCGGCCGCATTGCGCCTCGCTCAAATATTGGCAACGGCGGATACCCAGCACGTACGACTGCAGCCGTGCGCCCATCAGGCCGCGGTAGGCCATGATGAACAGAAGCGCCAGGATCGCGACGGCGGCAAATACGGCGAAGAGCGGGAATAATCGTTTGCGCATAGTAAAGATTATCGGGTTGGCTGCAGCGCGGGGAGGACGACGAACGCAGACCTCGGCACGCGGCCCCAACGGTCAACGGCTACTCCTTCGGCCCGCAAAAGTTCGGCTTTCCTGCGCCGGCCCCAAGCAAACCCGCCCAGGTCCCCGCTGCTCGCAACGACCCGATGGCAGGGCACGGGCCCGGG
>JAUSGZ010000006.1 GCA_030648715.1 bacterium
GCATCATCGGCACCAAAATTGCAACGAAAGTGCTCAAGGATGGAGATGAGGTGGAAGTGGACGCGTACAAGGGAATTGTGAGAAAACTATGAAGCCTCGTAAACACTTTCGCGATAAAGATCCCTGGATGCTGGGCGAAGACATCCCCAACGCCGATTTGTTTTTTTCCAACGTTTGGCTGCACGTGTTCGTCAACGATTTCGTGCGGCACACTGGCCGTGCGTACGCCAAGATCGTCTCCAAGTACGTCGGCTACCATCTGTGGTTTTACTTCGGCCAGCAAGATTCCTATGCCGTCGGCGAGAATATCGCGCAGCGCATCGTCCACGAACCCAATTATGCGGCGAAAGTGAACCGACATATCGTCCTGGAGGCGGATAAATTGCGTCGTTTCAGCATGACGATTCCGCAGCGAAACCTCGAGCGCCTGACCGACCGTCAGCTTTGGGTTATCTATAGCCGCCATCAGCGAATCCACTCAACCTACTATACCTGGTGCTGGATCCCCGTTGCCGCCGATATGTTTCACGATAATCTCACGGATAAAGTGAAAGCGTACCTGCGCGCGAGGGGCGTACCTGAGGTGCAGCTGGCTGAGTACTTTCTTGTCCTCACACAGCCAACTAAAAAATCCCTGATCTACGCTGAGTACGAACAGTTGCTCAAGATCGCCGCCAAGATCGCTGTAAACCGCAAAGCGGTAGCGGCGGTCCAGATGCCCGATCCGTCAGCAGCACTCGCTGTGCTTCCCGCTGGGATTTTGCACGCGCTCGAAGTCCACCGTCGTCGCTACTATTACACTAAACACCTTTGGGTGAGCGGGGAGTACACGATCGCGGACTACCTCCACCAGCTCAAAGAGATTTTTAACAAGGACCAATCGCCACAGGAACAGCTGCGGCTCCAAACCCGCGGGCTTGTAAGGGCGCGGGGCCGACGCCGACAGTTACTCCGTCGGTTCAAGGTCAATGGCCAATGGGCGGCGGTCTTTGGGGCCTTTGGCGACTTCATGGTGACAAAAATTTACCGGCGTTACGCGCAATTGCTCGCCGTGCATCACATGGGCGCGGTCCTGCGCGAGATCGCCCGCCGCCGCGGTATCAGCGAGGCGCAGGTGCGCTGCGTCTTGCCGGAAGAAATGGAGGCAATACTGCTGCGGCGCATCTGTCACCCCGCCGTCCTGAAGGAGCGAACGAAGCTCATGGTTTACTACGCTGAACGCGGGTGCGATAAGCTCATGATCGGCGATACCGCGAAGAAATACCTGTCGACAGTGGAACGGGTAGTGGATACTGACGTGCGTGAGATCAGGGGCCAGCCGGCCTGCCTGGGTCATGCACGGGGTGCGGTCAAGATCATCATCCGCGCTTCGGATATGGCCAAGATGAAGCAGGGTGATATCCTCGTGTCCATCGCTACGGACCCAGACATAGTGCCGGCGATGAAAAAGGCCGCCGCTATCGTCACCGAGCAGGGCGGGGTCACCTCCCACGCGGCGATCGTCAGCCGTGAGCTGAATATCCCCTGTGTGATCGGTACGAAGATCGCTACCAAGGTATTCAAGGACGGCGATGAGGTTGAAGTAGATGCGGACAGGGGAGTGGTGCGAAAAATCGGATAGCGACGACCGCAGTACGGCTAAGAAAAGCGTACCGGCAAGAAAGATCGTGGTTCGTTTTTTCCATATCGTCGGTACTGGCGTTGAGGTAGTGTAAGATTCTTTGAAAACGATAAAAAAACGAGCCGGCAGTTACCTTGAGGTAATGCTACCGGCTCATTGTTCGTGTTCGGCTCCTTTGCGCCTAGTACGGCGCGCGGAGCACGATTGAGGAGACGAGGAGGGGTGGAGTGGCCTCCTCTGGATCCACCTCCCACGTGTAGCGGATGATGTCCGCCTCACGCAAGGCGGCGGTGTTAGCGGGGTCAAGGCACCCCGCCTCCGCCGTCGGGCCGTGTGATCCCACCAGGATCCGGCGCTCGCTCTTGGCGGTGCCGATTGCCATCTGCGCCCGCAGCCGCATCGTGGCCAGTATCTGGCCACGTATGACGAGCGCTGGCGCCCAATTTTTCAGCCAGAACTCGACGTTCTGGCCGTCACGGTACCCTTCCTCCTTGAGGTCGGCGATGGGTTGTCCCACCCACTTTTCCGCCTCTTGAGAGGCGGTCACATAGGAGAATCCCACTTCCACGCGAAGGGGAATTTCGGGGTGGCCGATGGAGGCCAGGCAGATCTCCACCGTCTGCCTGGCCCGGTTCAGGCCCGAGAACAACGCCTGGGTATACGGTCCTGACAGGTTCTTCAGGGCCGATGCTTTGACCTGCTCGACGCCCCTTGGCGTCAAGCAGTCGGAGTTCTTCTCACCATGCCTGATAATGTCGAAAACGACCTTAGTCATCCCTGACTCCTACAAAAAGGGCCTACGAAAAGCGTTTTATCAACGTCCATCGTTAAGAGTAATAGCGATATTCCTAGTATTTAAGCGGAAAATAGCTACTACCAATAACAATATAGTATAGCACTTTTTTTATAATTTGTCAATTTATATGATAAAGAAAAGCAATCTTATTTTTCGGTACTGCAACGAGTTATCGCTTAGTTTGGTATAATTAGTAGGGGTGTTTTGTCTCCCATATTGCTATGGAACTTATTAGAGATTTTAGGAGTCTTGGAAAATCCGACACGGCAATGGCCGGCGGTAAGGGGGCGAGCCTCGGCGAGATGACGCACGAAAAAATTCCGGTGCCGCCTGGGTTTGTTATTACCGCGCAAGCGTTCGAACGTTTTTTGGAAGAAACGGATTTGTCTCCAGAAGTTGAATCCGAGTTGAATAAGATCAACTACAAAGACATGAACTCCGTGGACCGCGCGTCGAATGTTATTCGCGACTCTATCCACGATGCGCGAATGCCGAAAGACATTCAGCAGGTGGCTCGCGCTGAATTTAAAGGATTGAAGTCAAAATTCGTTGCGGTACGAAGTTCTGCTACCGCGGAAGATTCTTCCACGGCGTCGTGGGCAGGGGAGTTGGAGAGCTATTTGAACACGACAGAGAAAGTGCTTTTGGGCAACGTAAAAAAATGCTGGTCGTCGCTCTTTACTCCGCGGGCGATTTTCTACCGCTTTGAAAAAGGAATGCGGAGCTCCAAGGTTTCCGTCGCCGTGGTAGTACAGGTGATGGTGGAATCCGAAGTTTCCGGCATTGCGTTCACCGTGCACCCGGTGACCAAGGATTATAACCAGATGATCATTGAAGCCGGATTTGGTCTGGGTGAAGCCGTTGTTTCCGGCCAGATCACGCCGGACAGCTACATTGTGAGCAAGCGCGATTTCCGGTTGCTCGATATCAATCTTGCCGCGCAGGAAAAAATGTTGGTACGAAAATCCAGCGGCGGCAACGTGTGGCGGTCCGTGTCCGCAGCGAAACGAGAGGTGCAAAAATTGACCGGCCGCCAGATCGTTGAACTGGCGAAGCTCTGCATCGACATTGAGCGCCACTACGGCAAACCGCAGGATATCGAGTGGGCATTCGCGAAAAAGAAATTTTCCATCGTCCAATCGCGACCGATCACGACCTTAGGGCGTTGATATATGCGACGACAGAACCAATTTTCAAAAGTAAGGGTTATGACTATCGCGTTGACGCTGGCAACGGTTGTCGGATGTGCGCGGCAACAGGTCACGACCGTGCCCGTTCCGTTGCCGCCGGCTCCGTCGCCGAGTGTCGCCGTTGGCGTCAGCACGATTCAAGTAACTGAACAATCGGTAGTGATAGATTTTGCCGTCTGCCAGCCGCAGGAACGGCGGGTGGATGTGGCGTTCGGTTCGACGACATTCCGCGTTGAAGGGTTACGAGAAGGGAAGTGCGCGCTGCGGATCGGCGGCGAAGTGGAAGATCCGAACTGGGATGGGAGCTTGCCGACGGTGTGCGAGGCGCCGGCTTCGCTGGGTACGGTGCAGTTCCCCAAGGGGCAGACCGGCGTTGACTATTCCGGAATTCAACAGTACTGCCGGTAGTGATTTCGCTATGGTACATTTCATCGACATTTCACTTCCGTTGCACGGCAAGACCGTGGTGTACCCGGGCAACCCGCGCGTGAAAATTCGCACGCTGCGCGGCAAAACCTCTTGGCATTCGGAGATAATGCTTGGGTCGCACACGGGCACGCACGTGGACGCGCCGCGTCATGCGTTCCGGGATGGCGGCGGCGTCGACCGCTTACCGCTGCAAGCATTCTACGGGCCGTGCCGCGTGTTGGATTTGACTCGGGTAGCTGGCGCCGTGACGGCCGGCGACCTTGCCGGATACCGTATCCGAGCCGGGGAGCGCATCCTGATGAAGACGCGGAATTCGCGCCGTGGTTTTTCCCGCTGGCGGGACGATTACGTCTGGCTTACTGGGGAGGCGGCTGCTTGGCTCGCGCAGCGGCGTGTCAGTCTGGTTGGCATTGATTCGCTCTCGGTCAAACAGCGCGGCAGTCCCGACAACCGGCCACATACGGCGCTGCTTTCGCGTGGCATCCCCATCGTGGAGGGGTTGGATTTGTCAAAAGTTCGGCCCGGGCGTTACGTGTTCATCGGGCTGCCGCTGAAGTTAATGGGGCTGGATGGGGCGCCGTTGCGGGCGGCTCTGCTCGGGTGACGCCGGCCGCCTTGCCGGGAGCGCACCGATGCGGTAGAGTGGATATTCGTAATTTGCCAGCCCCTACTTCACGAGGTGTGTGGCGCCGTTGGCAAGTTCGTTTTTCACCCGCCTTTTTCCGGGGTATGGGGTAATGGTAGCCTACGTGCACTTGCCCCACACCTTTCCTTTCGGGGTGTAGTATACCGGCAGTACGCGTGCATGGGGTGCATGCAGACGGGGTTCGACTCCCCGCACCCCGAGAGGAAAGGTGTGGGGTGAAAGGTGCATGGAGACGGGGTTTGACTCCCCGCACCCCGAAAATTTGTGTGAACCTCCCGATGCCGATGGGGTGACAGCGAGGAGCTGTGCGACGAGCGCCAGAGGGGCGCAGCCCCTATGGGGAGAACGCCGGAGGCGTGCGACACCAACTCCTCTCGCACCCCGATTGAAGCAATGGCAGACAACATATTCCATCGCACGAATTGATTCACAGTGCTCGTCTTTTTTTACATATGCGCACGCGCACGAAGGTAATAGTAGGGATCGCAGGGACGGTCGTGGTCGCCGCCGCCGCGCTGGGGTATTCCGCCACGCGGCCCAAACCGGTGGAGTATGAAACCGCGAACGCCGTTCGTGCCGATCTGGTGCAAGAGGTCAGCGTTACCGGCCGCGTCAAGCCGACCCACGCGGTGGACCTGGCCTTTGAGCGGAGCGGGAGGGTTGCCGTTATCCCGGTTGACGTCGGCGGCCGGGTCAAGAAGGGCACACTCTTGGCCAGTCTCAACAGCGCGGAATTGGTGGCGCAATTGAGCGAGGCGCTCGCTCGGGTTGATTCCGCGAGAGCGCAGCTCGAGCAGTATGCGGCCGCGTTGCGCAACCAGCAAGCCAAATTGGATGAGGTGCGGCGCGGCACCCGGCCGGAGGAGATTGCCGTCAAACAGGCGGAGCTCAACACGGCCCAGCAAGACCTCGTAAATGCCTACAAGGATGTCGTGGATACGCTCCGGACCGCGTCCACCAAAGCCGATGACGCCGTGCGCGTCAAGACCACAGCACTGTTCTCCGGCAACCTTTCGAGCGGCTATCTGCTGTCGTTTCGGCCCTGCAACGATACGTTGGAGAATGACGTGACTTTTCTGCGCGCTTCCAGCGAGCGCTCACTCCAGGCATGGCAAACATCCTTGGTAGCGATCGGGACGGGTACGGCGCGGGACGCGTTGGATTCGGCGTTGGGAGATGCGGCCAAGCAACTCATGCTTTACCAGCAGTTCCTTGACCGGCTCAACCAGGCGCTGGTGACCGAGTGCTCGCTCCAGGATGATACGCTGGATACCCGCCGCGACGATGTCAACACAGCGCGCGTCAATATTGCGGCGCAGCTGGCGGCGGTCGCCGATCTCCAGCAGGACATTTCCGCCAATCAACGCACCGTCGCGCGCGTGGAGGAGGAGCTCAAACTCAAGCAGGCGGGCAGCACGCTCGAGCAGGTGGCCGCGCAAGAGGCGCTGGTCGCCCAGGCGGAAGCGACGCTTTCCGGCCAGTCGGCCCAGATCCGGCAGATGGAAGCCAGTGCCGCCAACATCCGGGCGCAGCTGGACAAGGCCGTGTTGCGTTCGCCGTTCGATGGCGTCGTCACCAACATCGATCTTGAGGTCGGCGAGATCATCGCCGCCAATGCGTCGCTGGTATCCGTCATTTCCGACGCCGGGTACGAGATCGAGGCCAATGTTCCAGAAGCCGACATCGCCAAACTCAAGATCGGCGATGCGGGTGTTGCCACGCTGGACGCCTACGGGAGCGATGTGACGTTCCGCACGCATGTGGCCAAGATCGATCCGGCGGAAACGGTGGTGGAAGGGGTGCCAACCTACATCGTCACCGTGCTCTTCGACCAGCCGGACGAGCGCATCCGTTCGGGGATGACCGCCGACCTGGATATCCGGGCGGCGGAGCGCACCGGCGTGATCGTCGTCCCCCTGCGGGCGGTATTCGGCCGCAATGGCAATAAATTCGTCCGCAAACTGCAGACCAAGGCCGGCGGCGAGGAAGTGGTGGAAGTGACGGTGGGTGTCGGCCTGCGCGGTTCCGACGGCAATATCGAGATCACGACCGGGTTGAGCGAGGGCGACCGCGTGCTTATCGAAGTCCCAAAACCGTAACCATCGCGCGGCGGGCTATGGCACTCATTGAGGTCAACGCGCTGGCCAAGGTCTATAGCAGTGACGAGGTACAAACCCCGGTGTTGCACGGCGTCAGTTTTACCATCGCTTCCGGGGAGTTCGTCGCTATCATGGGGCCGTCGGGGTCCGGCAAGTCCACCCTGCTGCATATCCTGGGTTTTTTGGACCGCCAGACCGGCGGCACCTACCGGTTTGACGGCCGCGAGATCGGGGAACATACCGATCGCGAGTTGGCACGGGTGCGCAACGAGCAAATGGGGTTCGTGTTCCAGTCGTTCAACCTGCTGCCGCGCACCAGCGTGATGGATAACGTGCGGTTGCCGCTTTTATATTCTTTGGTGGCGCCGGCCGAGTGGGACGAGCGGACCCGTACGGCCATTGCTGCGGTCGGGTTGTCCCACCGCGCCGGCTACGATGTGGCGAAACTCTCGGGCGGCGAGCGCCAGCGGGTTGCTATCGCGCGGGCGCTGGTGAACAAGCCGCGGGTCATCTTCGCGGATGAGCCGACCGGCAATCTGGATTCCCAGTCGGGCAAAGCCGTGATGGAAATTTTGCAGAAGCTCAACGAGCACGACAACCACACGGTCGTCCTCATCACGCACGAAACGTATACTGCTGAACACGCCGGGCGCATCATCCGGGTCCGTGACGGCCGCATAGAATCCGACCAGGCGGTGGCCAAGCGGCTGCGCGCGTCGGCGGATTTCGTTAAGTAACTATGCCCAGTAGGACAACTTCGACAGG
>JAUSGZ010000012.1 GCA_030648715.1 bacterium
GTTTCCGCTCGCTCGTTTTCGTGGGTGGGGTATTCACCCCGCTCACGACCCAAGGGGTTCACAACCCCCTGGGAACCCCTTGCGGAGCGGTTCCTCGCAGCAGAGCTGCGGAGTATACCAGCAAATAACGGGGTCAAAAAAAACCGGCTCGCCGCCGGTTTTTTGGTCGGCGCCGGAAACGTTATGGAGCAAGCGCGGGAAAACGGATGAGCATCTCCACACAGGAGATCGCGACATCGCACTTCGCCGTCAGCAACACGACCGCCAACGACGCGGCACTCGTGACCACGTAGCGCAGCACGACGCGGCGGTCCAAGGTGCCCAGCAACTGGTTACGGCTGCACCCGGAGGCCACGTACCATCCGGCGGTCAGCACCAACGCCCCGACGTACACGCTGGTGGGCAGAAAACTGACGGCCCACAGGAACTCCATCGTCAG
This sequence comes from bacterium, assembly GCA_030648715.1. Lineage (GTDB taxonomy): Bacteria > Patescibacteriota > Patescibacteriia > Buchananbacterales > GWA2-38-13 > VMFR01. The sequence goes on from JAUSGZ010000012.1 coordinate 440, forward strand.
CAGCGGCATGGAAACCAGGTACGGCCAGCCCCGCCCCATCGGAATACCCAGCGCCCACAGGGCCTGGTACGTCAGGAGCAGCGCAATGCCCGCCAGCAACAACGCCGCCAGCCACAACGGGAACGCGAAAAATACCATCAGCCAGAGCAGCCCGGCGGCGTAGAGAAAGTAGGTCACCATCGCCAAGTAGCTCGCAATATTGACCGGCGCGTAGTCCTGGTGCTTGTTGGGCTCATGGAACGCCAGGTACAGATCCTCCAGCGCGACGAACAGCAGCAGCGCGAACACCCCCGCCACCAAACGGCGGAACCAATACCCTTCCAGCGCCGACAGCAGCAGCACTTCCCCAGCCGCCAGGTACACGGGGGTCAGCGTCTGCGGCAGCAACGTGATACGGCGTGCGGCAAAGACCACCAGCGTGCCTGCGGATATCAGCACGACCGCCGTGACCACCCAGGGCAGCTGCGTCAAGCCAGTGTCGCCTTCCGCCTCCGTCACGGTCAGCACCTGCTGGAACCCGAGCAGCGGCGTACTGATGACCAGCAGCACCCCGCCCAGCAGCAAACCGGCGCTGGTCAGCGGCCGCGCCGCCAGTCTCGCCAAACCGGGACGCACCAGCATCACCGTCACCCCCGACACCAGCAACCCGACGACCGTGACCACCCAGGGCAAGCTGTCGGGAACCGAAAACAACCGCCCCATCAGCACCAGCACGGCCACCGGGGTCAAAAGCGTCGCGAAATGAACCAACGGGCGCATAGGCAGCTACTGCTTTCTGGGGTAACCGCTGACGCGCAGCATTTCTGCGTCGATCTGCACCCCGGAAATGACATACGCGGCGTTCCATTGCGCGGCGTATTGTGAAAGTATCGGCTCCAGCAGCGGGCGAGCTACGGCGTCGGCCGCGGCAGACGGCAACACCCCGACGCGGATATCCTCCAGACTCACCGCTATTCCCTGCTCCCCAAGGCGAGGCAACACCCGGACAACGATAGGCAGTGAGGCTTGGCCAACCAGGGTGACGGAGACCACCGCGGCACCGGGCACGAAACGAACCGTTGGCTGCTGCAGCTGGGGGTACGCCGCAGCGGCGGTGCGCACCCAGGCGGTTGCCTGCGCGTCCGTGAACGTCATAACCTGGTCCCCGGGCGCTATCCGCACGGGCAGCGTAGCTACGGCCGGCGTTTCCACTGCGCGCGGCAGCCAAGGGAGCACAGTTGACTGTTGCAGCATGCCGCTACGCCACAGCACTAGCCCGACCACCACCCACGGGCCAACCAAGAAGAACACCAGCACCCCTTGGTAGGCGATCGCGAACGACACCCGACGTACCGTCCAGTAGCGGCGGCGCAGCAACCGCAACGCCGCCTCCGCGTCGTGCAGCGACGGATTGCGGCGGGACGTATCGTGGCGCGGCTTGGGCTTATTGACTGGCATCGGAGGGAATAAAGGGAAAGCGCTCCAGCACCCGCGCGAAAGCTTCGGTCGCCGACGCCGCGACGGCCGCAGTCGGGGAACGCTGGGCATCCCGCAGTGCGACGGCCGCGATCACCAGATCCAAATGCGCGGCGCGATAACGGCCGGGAACGGTGAGGTCCATCAGCCGCTGTTGCAATGCCCCGTAATCCGCCGGATGGGACTGGTCATTCCATCCCTTGAGCGCCAGCTGCAGCTCCTCGCGATAGCGAGCTTCCGCCGCGAGCGACGCCGCGCTGGAGGTTGCCGTGCTCACACCCCCGGAGTTCTCCGAGATGGCCGGAACGATCGGGGGCTTGCCGCGCTGGGCCACGAACACCACCGCCACTCCGGCGGCTACGATCACGCCGACCCCGAGCCATTGGATCAGCCATTTGGGTGCCTGCGGCATACGGACCTACGCCAGCGTTCCCAGGGCATCGCCGCGCATCTCCACCCAACGGTTCCCAGGAGCATCCCATCGGTAGGCGGCAAAACGGTGCACCCGTTCCTTCTCGTCGTACTGGTGCACGACCGTCACGTCGCTGCCGATGCGCTTGGACGCAAAGGCGCGGGTTTCCAGCTTCAACGGCTCATCGCTCCACTCCAGGCGCATCCGGCCCGCCGGAGTGGCAAATTCCAGCACCTCCAGCGTGCCGGGCCCGCCATGCGGCATCGGGTCCTGGCGTTCGGAAATCACGGTGAACTTGTCCTTCACCATGCCTTTCACGTCTTCCCAGCGATCCGGGCTCATACGCGGGCAGTATACCGTGGAACGGCGGAATCGGCCACGTGGCCGGACGGCAAGCGCCGGCGTGCGCCACGCCGTCGCACCGCGGAACGGGAGCTCGAACGGGAGACCGCCGGTACCTGGGGCGACCGCGGAGAAAAACACGTGACGACCGCGGCCAATATTTTCTTTCCCCCGGGGTAATAAAGCAAAACTTTTGCCTCCTCGGCGTCCACCCAAGCAAACCCGAGATGCTCATGCGAGACCGCGACCGGGGCATCGCGCGTTAATTCGCCCAGGTAAAAGACCGCCAGCTTGGTAACGAGTTCAGGCTTACCGAGTGCGTCATGCCCCCGGAAACGGTAGCGGTACGTGGCGCGGAAACGCGGCTGCAGTGAAACTGCGTCCCGCGGGATAGCCGTCTCTTCGCGCAACTCGCGGAAGGCCGTCATCAATTCCTTCCCGGCTTCCCCGGCCTCGACGCGCCCTTTGGGAAAATTCCAATACGGCCCGCGATGGTGCAGCAGCAAAAACAGCGGCCCTTTGGGGGTGCGGCGGTATACCACGACGCCGATGGTCTTGACGAGGGACATTGATATTGACAATTAACAATTGACCATTGATTTCTAACCGTTGACCATTGACCATCGAAGGTGAGGTTAGGGTCAACTGTCAAATGTTAATGGTCAATTGTCCTCCAGGTATTTCCTCCCCTTCAAACTCGCGGGTAAATATTCCTGCTCCTCTTGCCAGTCGTGGTCCGGTGAATACTTGTAGCCTTTGCCATAGCCGACCTCGCGCATCAGGCCGGTCGAGGCATTCCGCAAATGCAGGGGCACGGGCTCGTTGACCGTGGTTTTCACATCCTGCTTGACCTGGCCGTAGGCGCGGTAGACCTCGACGGATTTGGGCGAACGCGCCAGGTAGACGGCGCATTGCGCCAGGATCACGTCGCACTCCGGCATGCCGATGACATGACAGGCCTGGTAGCATGCCAGGGCCTGCGGCAACGCTGCGGGGTTCGCCAGCCCGACATCCTCCACGCTCATCCGGATGAGCCGCCGCGCCACGTACAACGGGTCTTCGCCCGCTTCCAGCATCCGGCCCAACCAATAGAGCGCAGCATTGGCATCCCCGCCGCGGACGGATTTATGGAGCGCCGAGATGATATTGTAGTGTTCTTCGCCCGCCCGGTCGTACATCAGGTGGGTCCGCTGCAGCGCTTCCTTGATGAGCGCGGCAGTCAGCGTCGCCGCGCCGCCGGGATCTTTGGCCTGCGTGCGCACCGCCAGCTCCAGCGCGTTGAGCGCCACGCGCGCGTCGCCGGACGCTAGGGTGGAAAGCAGCGTGAGCGCCTCGGGTTGCGCCGTGACCCGGAACTGTCCCAACCCGCGCTCACGGTCAGTGATCGCGCGCTGCAGGATGCGGGAAAGCGCTTCCAGGGACAGCTGTTCGAAGACAAAAACCCGGCTGCGCGACAACAGCGCCGCGTTGACCTCGAACGACGGGTTCTCCGTGGTGGCCCCGATCAGCGTCACCACTCCCCGTTCCACATAGGGCAACAGCGCATCCTGCTGGGATTTGTTCCAACGGTGGATCTCATCCAGGAACAGCACGGTTCTTGTGCCGTGCAGCTTGCGCCGTTCTTCAGCCTGGCCGACCACCTCGCGCAGCTCTTTCATCCCCGAACTCACGGCGGAGAACTGCACGAACACCGAACGCGTCAGGCGGGCAATGACCGACGCCAGCGTCGTTTTGCCCGACCCCGGCGGGCCCCAGAAGATCATGGACGGCAGCTGGTCGGCAACGATCGCCTGCCGCAGGAGCTTCCCCGGGCCGACGATATTCGCCTGTCCCTCGAACTCCTCCAGGGTCTGCGGCCGCATGCGGTCAGCCAACGGCCCGTGCGCCTTGAGGTCCTGTTCGAATTTGTGCGTGAACAAGTCGTTGGGCATAGCAAAGGCTGCGGCTCAATTCTACGCCAATTTTTCCCTCTTTGCTACCGATAAAAAAGGAAGCCCGCGGGGAAACCGTGGGCTTCATCAACGGCCGCCAAAGCGGCGTTGACGTTCGGCATAAGCGGCCAAGATCTGGTCCAGCTCGGCCTCGGAAAAATCGGGCCACAACGTTTTGGTAAAGTACAGCTCGCTGTACACCCCCTGGAAGGTCAGAAACCCCGAGAGGCGCAGCTCGCCCGAGGTGCGAACGATCAGGTCGGGGTCAGGAACCCCGCTGGTCCACAAATGGGCGGCAACCGTTTCTTCGGTCACCTGGTCGGCAGGAATGCCTGCGCGAATGATCGCCTGCACGGCGTGAGCGATCTCGGCGCGACCGCCGTAGTCGATCGCGATCTGCAGCAGCAGATCGCTAGCGTCGGCCGTTTGCGCTTCCGCAACGTCCATCAAGGAAACCAGGTCTGGCGGCAAATTGGCGCTCCGGCGCCCGATGACGCGCAAACGCACGCCTTCCCGCTGCAGCTCCGGCAGATCACGCCCCAAGGCGAGGCGGAACAGGTCCATCAGATAGCTGACTTCTGCCGCGGGACGGCCCCAGTTCTCGGTTGAGAACGCGTAGACGGTCACGACCTTGATGCCGCGCTGTTTACACCAGCGCGCGATGTCCTTGACCTTGAGATAGCCACGACGGTGGCCTTCCAGTTGCGGTAAGAAGTGGGCTTTGGCCCACCGACCGTTGCCGTCCATGATGAAACCGACATGGACGGGTATAGTTTTGGACTCCATAAGCCCAGACTCCTCTCAGGTGATAATTCGCTCAAAGGACGACAACGACACTTGAGATATAAGTCTACGCTTGGGATAAATGATGGTCAAATGATAATGTTGACAAAATAAGTAAAATGTGCTATTATTAAATAGTGTTCTTTGTCATTTTTTCGCTCAACAAACCAATTTCGGCTAAGCCGAGAAAGGAAGAGTCGTGAAGAGATCAAAAACGATTGATTTCATCTTCGTGATGACGGCTATCGGCGCGGCATTGGCCACCGCCGGTCTCTACCAGCGGGAACTGAATTCCGAACGCCAGCGCCATCGGGCCTTGGCCCAGGAACATTCCCTGCTTGGGACCCGCCTGCAGGCCAGCGAGCGCCTGAGTGCGCTTCTGGAATGCGAGGTGGAACGCCTCAAACCGGTACGCAAGGTGACCGGCATCGTCGTGCACCACTCCGAAAGTCCCTTTGGGGACGTACCGACCGTGGATGCCTGGCACCGCGAGCGCGGATTCTCGCAGATCGGGTACCATTACCTCATCTGCAACGGCCAGGGCGGCTTGGACGGCGAGATCCAGTTCGGGCGCGATGAAGACGTCCAAGGAGCCCACGCGAAGGCCAACTTCCGCAACGAGGGGACCCTGGGGGTCTGTTTGGTCGGCACCGACCAATTCACGACGGCGCAAAAAAAGTCGCTCCAGGAGCTATTGCTCCACCTCTGTCGGCGGCACGGGCTTACCCCCGGGCCGCAAACCATCCAAAGGCACCACGAACAGTGCCCCGGAACGGCGTTCGACCTGGCGGGTATTATCGCCGGAGTCCAGGGCCATCTGGCCCGCAATTGAGCGAACAACACAAGTTCTTTGGAAGCCGTCTGCATCCCTGCAGGCGGCTTTCTCTTGTATTTGAGCGAAATATCGGTTATAGTGAAATCCTCCGTCGGCGCGTTGCGCTAACGGCTTCAACACCGCTTTCTCGGGGATTAGCGCAGCGGTAGCCCCGCCATCCGACGGGGCAGGCGCGCTTGGCTTGCCCCACACCTTTCCTGAATCTTTTAGCCACTCTTTACTATTTTCGCTCTGACTCGGGGATTAGCGCAGCGGTAGCGCGCTTGGTTCGGGACCAAGAGGCCGGGGGTTCGAATCCCCCATCCCCGAGCAAGAGCGAAAACAAAACGTCCGTTTTCTGCTCCAAAACTTAAACCCCGTTGGAAAATAAGAAAGGTGTGGGGTGAAGGACCAAAACCCCGCCATCCAACAAGGCAAGGGTCGCGGATTCTCCGCCCAAGGCGCATCCGTCTAGGGCGGAGAATCCCCCATCCCCGAGAGAACGGCAGTTTTTCTTGGCACGGCGGGCTCAACGAGCTTATGTCCAACCAGGGAACGCACAACAAGATCCCGGTCGCGATCATCGGGACGGGCAACATCGGCAGCGACCTGCTGGTGAAAGTCCTGCGTTCCCCGTACCTGACCTGCGCGATGTTCACCGGCCAGCATCCGGATTCGCCGGGCATCGCCAGGGCGCGGGAGCTCAACATCCCCACTTCGGCGGATTCCATCGCCGCCATCGAACGTAACCCCGGCTGCTGTGACATTGTCTTTGACGCCACCACCGCCGAGGCTCACCGGCGCCACGCGCCAATCCTCGCCCGTCTGAAAAAATTCGCCATCGACATGACCCCGTCGCAAGCCGGCGGGATGTGCGTGCCGCTCCTCAACCTGGACGACAGCATCGCCAAGCAGAACGTCAACATGGTGACGTGCGGCGGCCAGGCCAACGCCCCCATCGCGCGCGCCATCATGGCGGTGCACCCGGACACCCAATACATGGAGGTGATATCCAGCATCGCATCCAAGTCGGCGGGCATCGGCACGCGCAACAACATCGACGAGTACACCCAAACGACCAGCGACGGCATCCGCGCGCTGGCGGGCGTGCCGCAGGTCAAAACCATCATCATCCTCAACCCCGCCGACCCGCCGTACCTGATGCACAACACCCTCTACGCCGAGATCAAGCAGCCCGACCTGCCGGCGCTGGAACGCTCCGTCAAAGACACGGTGGAAAAGATCCGGGAGTACGTGCCCGGTTTCAAATTGCTCTACGGCCCCGTGCAGGAGAGCGGGCGCGTCACCACCATCACCGAAGTGGTCGGCCGCGGCGACTACCTCCCCACCTACGCGGGCAACCTGGATATCATCAACTGCGCGGCCGTCGCGGTCGCCGAACGCTACGCGAAAAAAAAACTCGGCCTGGCCTGAACCTATGGAACGGCTCATTTTCATCGTTGACTCGACGCTGCGCGACGGCTCCCACGCCGTTTCCCACCAGCTCAACGCCGACCAGGTGCGCGGCTACGCGCAGCGCGCGGAACTCGCCAACATTCCCCTGGTGATGGTCGGCCACGGCAACGGCCTGGGCGCGTCCAGCCTGCAGCTGGGCAGGTCCAAACTCCCCGACCGAGAGATGTTGGCAATCGCGCGGCAGGAACTGAAGCGCTCCAAACTGGGCGCGTTCCTCATCCCCGGGTTTGGCACCATCAAAAACGACATCGGGCCGGCCATTGACGCCGGCATTGATGCGCTCATGATCGCCTGCCACTGCACGGAAGCCAACATCACGCGCCAGCACCTTCAGTACGCGGCGAGTCGCGGCGTTGCTACCTACGGGGTGCTGATGATGACCCATATGGCAACAGCGGGCGAGCTGCTGGAGCAGGCCAAGCTGATGGAGTCCTACGGCGTGCAGGGGGTGCTGCTGATGGATTCGGCCGGCGCCTACCTGCAACGCGACGTGGCCGAAAAGGTCGGTACGCTGGTTTCTGGCCTGCGGACCGCGGTCGGCTTCCACCCGCACAACAACCTCGGGCTGGCGGTCGCCAACTCCGTGGCCGCGGTGGAGGCCGGCGCCAGTATCATTGACGGCACCGCACGCGGGTTTGGCGCGGGCGCCGGGAACGTCCAGCTGGAAGTGGCGATCGCCGTGCTGCACCGCCTGGGTTACCAGACCGGCGTGGACCTCTACCGCCTGATGGACGCGGCTGAGTACGTCGCGCGCGAAGTGATGAAAAAACCCATCACCATCGACGCGGTCACCCTGACCAGCGGGCTGGCGGGGGTATTCTCCGGATTCGCGCCGCACGCCATCCGCGCCGCGGAACGCTTCGACGTGGACGTACGCGACATCCTGATGGAATTGGGACGCCGCAAAGCCGTCGGCGGGCAGGAAGACCTCATCCTGGACGTGGCAATGAACCTGAAGCAGAAAAAAGGACAGCGGCCCGAGGATTTCCAACTGGAATCCCTGTCGTAAGATTTTCCTTATGCGCGTTGCCGACTACATCGTCAAGTTCCTGGAAGACCGCGGCGTCAGCACGGTCTTCATGATCGCCGGCGGGCAGGCGATGTGGCTCAACGACGCGCTGCAGCGCAGCAAAATCTCCCCCATCTGCACGCACCACGAGCAGGCGGCGGCCATGGCCGCGGAAGCGTACGGCCGCATCTCCGGGAAACTCGGCGTCTGCATGGTGACCGCCGGCCCGGCGGGCGTCAACGCGCTCAACGGCGTGGTCGGCGCCTTTGTTGACTCATCGCCGATGCTGGTCATCTCTGGACAATCGGCGCTGCCCAACGTCGAGTATATGAAGCAGAGCGGCATCCGCCAGTACGGCCTGCAGGGCATCTACCTGGAGCCGATGATCAAGCCGGTGACCAAATATTTCGTGACAGTGGATGACGCCGCGGCCATCGCCTACTACCTGGAGAAAGCCGTGTTCGAGGCAACGACCGGGCGCCCCGGCCCGGCCTGGATAGAAGTGCCGCTGGACGTGCAGCGCATGGAGGTTCCCGAAAAATTGCTCCACCACTTTGAACCGCCCAAAACCAGCGCGCCCGGGGCGCAGCTTGCCGAGCATGCCGCCGCGACGGCAGCACTGCTCAATAAAAGCCAGCGGCCGCTGCTGCTGGTCGGCCAGGGGGTGCGCATCGCCAAGGCCGAGGCGGCAGTTGCCAAACTTTTGGCGCGTGCGCCGATGCCCGTCGTCACCACCCGGTTGGGTATCGACGTCATCGACAGCGGCGACCCCCTGTTCGCGGGCCGGCCGGGGCTGTACGGCGACCGCTCGGCCAATTTCGCGGTGCAGACCGCCGACGTCATCGTTGCAGTCGGCGCGCGGTTGGATCCCGGCATGGTCGGCTACGACGCCAAGGATTGGGGCCGGCACGCCCAAAAGGTCATCGTGGACCTGGATGAAAAGGAACTGCACAAGCCCGGCCTTGAGCATGCCACGCGCTACCGCCATGACGCGCGCGCGTTTCTCGAAGCTCTGGAGCAGGCACTGGCGGAAACCAGGCAACCTGACCGGCGGGAGTGGATTTCCCGCTGCCAAGGATGGCGGCGCGACTATCCCACCGTCAGTTCCGCGTATCAAAAAGAAACGCCGGTCAACTCCTATTTTCTTGCCGACCGCCTGTCGCAGGCTGCCGACGCGCGTGATGTCATCGTGGTGGACACCAGTTCCCCATTCCACGTCGTCTGCCAGGCGTGGCGCCTGAAACTTGGCCAGCGCTTCCTCACTACCGGCGGCATCTCCACCATGGGCTACTGGGCGGCGGGCATCGGCGCGTGCCTGGGCGACGGCAAGCGGCGCACCATCATTGTTACGGGCGACGGCTGTCTGCAGATGAACCTCCAGGAACTGGCGACCGTCAAACACCATCAGCTCCCGATCAAGCTGTTCGTCATCAACAACAACGGCTACCTGCTCATCCGCCACACGCAGAAAACCCACATGGAAGGACGCATGATCGGAGAAAGCCCGGCCTCCGGCTTATGGTGCCCCGACAGCATCAAGATCGCGGAAGCCTACGGCATCAGGGCCGTGCGCATTTCCTCGCCCGAGGGCATTGACGACAAGATCCAGCGAGTATTGAGCTCCGATGGACCCGTCATCTGCGACGTCCTCTCGCCCGAATGGCAGCCGGTCGTGCCCCGCGTCGCATCCGAGAAGCGGCCGGACGGCTCGATGGTGTCGCGGCCATACGAAGACCTCTTCCCTTTCCTTTCCCCCGACGAACTGCGGCAGGCGCTGGCCGTGGATGACTCAGCGCAGTAATTTTCTATGGCGCTCAAGCCCTCAAAGAAAAAGATCGCGTTCGCCGGTTCCTCCATGACCCAAAAGGAGGTCGACTACGTCGTGGACGCGGTCAAGCACGGCTGGTACGACACCTTTGACAAGGACATCAAATTGTTCGAACAAGGCATTGCCGCGTACACCGGACGCACATATGCGCTCGCCGGTTTCTGCTGCACCCATTCCATGCACCTGGGCTGCCTAGTGTCGGGGTTCGGACCCGGCGACGAGGTCATCTGCACCGATTTTTCCTGGGTGGCCACCGCGCACGTCATCGCCTACACCGGCGCCACCCCCGTGTTCGTGGACATTGACCCCGATACCTGGTGTATCGACCCCAAGGCCATCGCCGACGCCATCACCCCGAAAACCAAGGGCATCATGCTGGTGCACAGCTTCGGCCAACCGGCGGACATGGACGCCATTATGAAAATCGCGCGCGAACACAACCTGCGCGTGGTGGAGGACGCGGCACCGTCGCTCGGCTCGATGTACCACGGGAAAAGCGTCGGCAGCTTCGGCGACGTCGGGTGTTTTTCCTTCCACGGCGCCAAGATCGCCGTCGCGGGCGAAGGCGGGGTATTCCTGACCGACGACAAGGAGATGTACGACCAGGCGGTGCTGCAGTCCAATATGGGGCGCACGAACCGTTTGGCGAATTTCTGGTGTGATACCATGGGCTATGAATACCAGATGGCAAACGTCGTCGCGGCGCTGTGCCGCGCCCAGGTGGAGCGCATTGAAGAGCTGGTTTCCATGAAACGCCAGATCTTTGACTGGTACTGGGAGCGGCTCAAGGACGTGCCGGAGCTCAAGCTCCTGCGGGAAAAACCCGATACCCGGTGCAACTACGCCTACCCGGCGGTGCTGCTGCAGACCGACCGCATCAGCCGCAACGACCTGGTCGCGGGACTCAAAACCTACAACATCCATGCCCGCGAGGCCTTCCCCCGCATGAGCAAATTCCCGATGTACCAGGCGCGCTTCAAAAATCCCGTCGCCAGCCGAGTGGAAACCCACGGCTTTAATCTGCCGTCCGCGCTCAATATCACAGAAGCGGACGCGGACTTCGTATGCGCCGCCGTCAAACACCTGCTGGGCCGCGGCTGAAAAAAAGCAGCTCGCCGTTGTCCCGCTTGCGGCCGCTGCCGGAAGACGAGATCTTCGGTCTCCAGCGGACCTTTGGCGCCGACCCACGGCCGGGGAAGCTGAACGGCGCCATTGGCGTGTACACCGACGAGACCGGCAAACCGTTCGTGCTGCCGGTCGTCCGCCAGGCGTTCGAGCATTTACAGGCGGCCAATTTCAACTACCTGCCCATCGGCGGCGACCCGCGATTCTTGGAACTGACCGCAAAACTGGTGTTTGGCGAACAACGGTATGGAACGCTTGCCCCTACCCTGGTAGCCCAAGGTGTAACCGGGGGCACCAACGCGCTGTCGCTGTTCGGGGGTCTGGCGAGAACTGCCGACCGGCGGCCGACCCTGATCATCGGCGAACCGACTTGGGAAAACCACAAAAAGATCTTCGACCACCTGGGCTTTGCCTGGAAAACATTTTTGCACCTGACCCCGGCGTACACCTTCAACCTGGCGGCAGCCCTCGCGGCGCTCAAGACGCGGCGGCCGTCATGGGTGCTACTGCACGGCGGAGCAACGCACAACCCGACCGGCGTGAACCCGGCCAAACAGGAATGGCAGTTCCTTGCCCGCGCCATGGCCGAGTACGGCCACACGGCCTGCGTAGACCACGCCTATACGGGTTTAGGCGACGGACTGATCGAGGACTCCGCGCCCATCCATCAGCTGATCTCCTTGGGCGTACCGACGTTCGTGGCCGTTTCTTTCTCCAAGAACATGACGCTCTACCAGCATCGCGCCGGAGCGCTGCTGTACGCGGCCACCACGGCCAAAGAGAAGACCGCCGTTACCAGCCATCTGGAGCACCTGTTCCGCGCCACCAACTCCAACCCGCCGGCGGCCGGCGAGCTGGTGGTCGGCAAGATCCTCTCCGAACCGCAACTGCGGCAGCAATGGGAGGGCGAGCTGGCCGCGATGCGCGCCAGCATTAACGAACGGCGCACACAGTTCATCAAACTCGTTGGTGAGCCCTACGGCTACCTGGAGCGCTGCCGCGGGCTGTTTTCCCTGCTCCAATTGAACGCCAAGCGCATCCGAACCCTGCGCGAACAACAGGGCATCTACCTGCTCTCCAGCGGCCGCGTGAACTGGGGCGGCATCGCGACTCTCGACCTCCCGCGGCTGGCCGCAGCCGTCCGTACCGTTGCCTGACCGGACGCCGCGTCGCCGCCGCAGACCGGGTGGAGCCTACCGGCAAGACTCGTGCCCGACCCCCTAGCACCGCCAATTCCCATTTGATCGTCCGTTGAAAATTCGTGGTCCGTTTTCGTATCGTACATTCCCCAGAGGTGATGATTCACCAAGGAGTCCACTCGTGCCTCAACACCAAGCCCTGCTCGATCCCGTACTACCACCGACCACGCGCAGGATCGTGGTCATCCTCATCAAGCCGACGAGTTACGATGATGAGGGATTCCCGCTCCGCTTCCTGCGCGGCGTGCTGCCGTCCAACGGTTTGGCCGCCATGTATGCGCTGACCAAACAGGCGTTGGCGCAGGTCGTACCCGCGGGCGTGGCGACCGAAGTCCACATGCTCGAGGACGGCCTGTACCGCCATGCCAAGACCCTGGCGCAACTCTATCGGCGGTTTCCCGAACCGGGTACCAAGCTGATCGCCGGGCTCGCCACGGTGCAAACGGCGCAATTTCCTCGCGCCTGCGACCTCATGGATCGCTGGCAGGCCGTGGGCGCAACATGCGTCATCGGTGGTTTCCACGTGTCCGGCTCCATTTCCGTCATGACCGATGGCGTCCATGACCCCCGGCGGCCGGGCATCCCCTGCCCGCAGCGCATGCCCGCCGAGATCCAGGCGCTGATGGACCGAGGGGTCATCGTTTTCCACGGCGAGGCCGAGGAACGATGGCCGACGGTGCTGCGCGACATTCTGCGGGGTACGCCGCAACCGCTGTACCGCGGCGGTCTGCCCGACCTCCGCCACGCGCCGCTGCCCGAGTACGCGCCGGGCTACTTCCGGGGCAACTTCGCGACCGCCATCGGTACGCTCGATGCCAGCCGGGGCTGCCCGTTCCTCTGCAGCTTCTGCACCATCATCAACGTCCAAGGCAGCCGCACCCGCTGCCGCAGCGTCTCGTCCATCATCGAGGATATCCGGGCCGCCTGCGAACGCGGCGGCAAGGCGGGTTTTTTCCTGGTGGACGATAACTTCGCCCGCAACCCGGAGTGGGAAGAGATCTCCGATGGTCTTGGCCGCCTGCGCCAGCAGGGGCACCACATCAGCTTCATGGTGCAAGCCGACGTGGCCTGCGGCAAGGTCAAGGGATTCATTCCCAAGCTCGCCGCGGCCGGCTGTTCGCAGATCTTCATGGGCGTCGAGTCCCTCAACCCAAAGAACCTTGCCGCTGCCAACAAGCGCCAGAACAACGTCGACCAGTACGGTCAGCTCTGGCAGCTCTGCCACCAGCACGGGATCGTCGTGCACGCCGCGTACATCATCGGGTTTCCGCACGACACGCCCGAGTCCGTCGCCCGCGAGGTGGAGCAGCTGGCGCAGCTGGGCGCCGACCAAGCATCGTTCTACATGCTCATGCCGCTGCCCGGCAGCGAAGACTACGCCCGAGCGGTCGCCGCCGGGGCCAGCCTGGACCCCGACCTCAACCGGTACGATTCGTTCCACCCCGTGAACAAGCATCCCTTAATGACGCACACGGAATGGTACGCCACGTACCTCAGGGCTTGGCGCCAATTCTACCGCGCCGCCAACATCGTCGCGGCGCTCAAGCGTTTCCCCGACCGTCAAACGCGGCTGCAGATGCTGCGCAACTACGCCTGGTACCGGTGGTCGTTCGCGACCGAACGCGCCCACCCGATGATCTCGGGATTCTACCGTTTTCGGGACCTTCAGGACCGCCGACCAGGGACTGCCGTGCTGTCGATCTCCCGCTACCTGCTCCAGGAGGGATGGCGCCACCTGCGCTACGTTGGACGCTTCTTCGCCGAGTTCTACCGATTCCAACACATCGTACTCGAAACCGAGTTCGCCCCGCTGCTGGCCGAAAAGCGCGACGAGATGACCGGACGGCTCCGGGGCGTGCGAGACTGGGTCCGCCGTACCTTCGGACGCATCATGACCCGGCAGTGGCTCAACAACTTCTGGGTTTCGTATGCCAGAAACCGCTGGCGCCTGCTGCTGGATCCGCGCACCTACCACTGGCATCTGCGCATGCCGCCCTACGCTCTCGCGGAGGTCGTTTATACCCTCCGCTTCGCCTGGCTGCTGAAACGCCTGGTCAAGCTCACGACGACCTAGGCGCGTCCTTTGCCCCGCAATGCTACCGTCCGCTCCCGCGCGGACGGTTTTTTTATTTCCGACCTCCAGGATACCCGCACCGCTTGCCCCGTTAGAAATAACCAGGTAGCTGCGACGATCTAATTTTTTTGCTCCGCAATAAATCAAAGTGATTTCTAACGGGGCTTGCCTTGTGGCAGCAATTGGTTTACACTGGGGCCGCACATTTACAGAGCGAATCATTCGCTCTTTTTGATTACCAAAACCCAAACCCAATGGAGGTACTCGATGGCAAACCCATCGGAATACGCCCAAGCCGGAGTCGACTACCGCAAGATCGCCCCATTCAAACGCGCGATGCAAGACGTTTCCCGCCGCACACGGGAATTTCCTTACCGACATCAGGTACGCATCATCGAAGTGCCCCACGGCCACGGTGCGGTCTACGAATACCGCTACGCGCACCTACCCCATCTGTGGTGCCAAACCACGGAAGGTCTCGGCAATAAAAACTGGATCGCCGAGTGGATGTACCAGTTCGCCGGGACCGGACAGACCTACTACCGCGGCATTGGAGTGGACGCTGCGCTGATGGCAGTCAACGACCTCATCGCCCAAGGGGCGATGCCAGTAACCTACACTGACGAGGTCGCTGCCGGCGACAGCGAGTGGTTCGAAGATGAACGGCGCGCCCGTGACCTGGCCGAAGGGTTTTACGAGGTCTGCCAGCTCGTCGGCATGGCACTGCCGGCCGGGGAGTCGCCATCGCTCCGCTACCTCATCAAGAGCGAACCGCCGGTGAAATCCTGCCCATCGCTCTCCGGCTGCGCGATCGGCTTGATCGCTCCGGACACCAATTTGGTTACCGGCGAAAAACTCCACGCCGGCGACCGCATCCTCGGCGCACCGTCATCGGGACTGCACGCCAACGGCATCTCGTTGGTCATCAAACGGGCCATGGGCTTGCCAGACAAGTTCATGACCAAGCTGGCCAACGGCAAAACTCTGGGCGAGGAAGTACTCATTCCAACCCGCTCATACGTGGCACTCGTGAAAGCGCTACAACTCACCCACATCGAGATTCACGCGCTCATTCCCGGTACCGGCGGTGGAGTGGCGAAGGTCGCGTACGACGACCGGCAATTCACCTACCGCATCAAGAGCTGGGTCGAGGTGCCGCTGCTCTTCCAGTACTTCCGCGATCTCGGCGTGTCCGTTCAGGACTGTCTGACCACATTCAACTGGGGCATCGGCTACTACGTCATCGTCCCGCCCCATCAAGTTGAACCGGCGCTCGTCGCAGGTAAAAAGGCAGGTTACGACCTCGTCGAACTGGGTGGGGTCGAAACCGGTGAACGCTGCGTCATCTTCGAACCAGAACACCTCACGCTGCCCCCGCCGGGCGACTAGCCACAAGTACCTTTCGCGCTGGCGCGAAAAAACCGCCGAAGCATCTCGCTCGGCGGTCTTTTTTTTACTTGGGATAGCCAATTTTACCGGAACTGCTCCAGGAGTCGCGTAACGTCGCGAGCCGCGACGCGCTGCGTCAACGGCGTGCCGGCCAGCTGCGGAAAGTGGTCTTCATAGGTCGGACGCTCTTCGCGGTAGATGACGCCCAGAGGAATTTTGCCGTTCCACTCGCCCGCTAACTGCAGCGCTTTTGCCCGGTCGCTCGGGTCATGGTCTTTGTCGGTCAATTTGAACGTATGCTCGGCGTACCACTCGCGCGTGTTGAAATGGTTGAAGGTCACGCATGGCTGCAGCACGTCGAGCACCGCGAACCCCTTGTGTTCGATCGCCTGCCGGTAGAGTTGCGCAAGCCCCGCCAGGTCGTCGGCAAAACCGCGTCCGACCCACGTCGCGCCGGCCGAAACTGCCAGCTGCAACGGCCGCAACGGCCGGTCGGGGTCGCCAGTTGGCGTGCTCTTGGTTTCCATACCCTGATCCGACGTCGGCGATGCCTGACCGGTGGTCAGGGAGTAGAGCTGGTTGTCGTGCACCACGTAGGTCATGTCGATGTTCGTGCGGCAGGTATGCAGGAAGTGGTTGCCGCCCTCGCCAAATCCTCCCCCGTCGCCCGCGAACGCGATGACCGTCTGCTCGCGGTTGGCGAGTTTCGCCCCCATGGCGGCCGGCAGCGAACGGCCGTGCAGCGAATGGAACCCGTAGGCATGGAACCAGTTGGACCCGTTGCCTGAGCAGCCAATGTCGTAGACGCACAACAGCTTATGCGGCGGCAGGTCCATATCCACCAGCGCCCGGCGCAACGCCGCCCAGATGCCGAAATTCCCGCACCCGGGACACCAGGTGGCGCGGTAACTATTCATGTAGTCGGCAATGGTCGTCGGCATACGCCTACAATAAGCCTTTCACTTTCTCCGCCAGCTCTTCGGGATAGTAATTATTCATGTAGTCGGCGACTTGGATCATACAGCTCTAGAGATGCATGGGCAAAAATCAAAAAGTCAAAATTATCAAAAAGTTTTTGAAAATCTAGAAATTAAGACCAATAAACGGACAACCTGCAGAGGGTGCAAGACAACACCTTTGCTTACTCCACCACTCCCCCATATGTACCCGATCTTCCGTTATAACATTTCCCTTGGTCATCTGACTCACTTATTTTTTCACATATGGTTTTATCACCTGAATCCCAGGAAATCAGCATGTAGCATAAATTCCGAGTTCTATCGTGTTCCACGAGACGACAAGTATCAACATTTTTCGTTATTTTCGCTACATTGGAAAAACAATCATCTTTCTCAGACTGATCTTGAATGAGTTGACACGTATCGGCATTTTGCTGGGTTTCCGCAACACTATTGTAGCATTTCCACTTCCAGATTGATTCAATGATTTCATTACAAATATCTACATCTCCCTTTATTTTACCAACGTCCCAATAGCAGAAATCTCTTACTTGTGAATGTTGGATTATCTCACAAATTTTTTCATCCCCCAGTGGCCCCGCCGAATAACGATAGCATTGATCTTTGAAATTTTGATCAACAATGCGGGCGCAATGGCTCAGATCGTAATAATTATTCTTAAAAACGTACACCAAAAAACAATTATCCTTTTCAAGCTGAGTAGTGGCCGAGTTGCAAAGTTCAAGATTATGAGCGGCAGCAGCTACATATCCATAGCAATCACCGCGCCTCCCTTGTCCAGAAATCCTGCTGCAAACAATCGGGTCTTGCTTCGCTACCGCGACATCACTACGACAATCATCTACTAGACCACCATACCCATACAACCCGAGAAACTTCTCGCAGATATGGTCATCGAGGTTCTTTATTGCCAAATTAAAATTACAAGAAACATACTCTCTAATTGCAAACGGATAAGACCGATCATCGGGGCAAACACTTCCTGACGAACGAACCATCGGGAAATCAGCATTACGTGCTAAAAAAAACTGAGTGCGAAAACCAACAAATAACCAAGCGTAAATCAAAACTACTACTGCTAAGCTAGCCCAAATAGAAAATCGGAGATTGTTATTTTTTACAACGGTCATAAACGGATTGGGTGGCCTTTAACTCTCCCGATCATGGTAATGAATTTACACGGTGCACGTTTCTGTCCATGCCAACAAGCTATAACAACGCTTTCACTTTCTCGGCCAGCTCCTCGGGGAAGAACTGCTGGCCGTTGTATTTGAGCAACTGGTGGTCGGGGGTGATGCCGGTTGCCCCACGCAAGATGGTTGCGAATTGCCCCGAAAAGTTGTTCTCCACGGTTACCAGCTGCTGCACGTGGTTCAAGGCGTGTTGCAACGCGTGTTCAGGAATGGGCCACACGGCTGGCAAATGCACCGCGTTCACGTACGGCAGCAAGCGCAGCGCCTCCTCCACCACCCCTTTGGTGGAACCCCAGGATAGCAGCGTCAATTTTGCCTTGGCAGGCCCAAGGCGAACGGGTTTGGGCAATTCCGGAATGAGGTGGCGGACTTTCGCCGCCCGTTTTTCCACCATGCGCTGCCGTAGCAACGCGCCGCCGCCGAAGCTCTCCACCGCAAACCCGTGCTCTTCATGTTCGTCGGAATTTGCCAGGTGGATACCGCCTTCAGTGCCGGGCAAAGCACGCGGTGACACGCCATCCGCAGTGAGCGCGTAGCGCGCGAATTCCTTGGTCCCGGCCAACTCGCTGGCGGTCGCGATCTTCCCCCGCTCGATCTCCGGCGGCGTCGGCGTGAAGTGCGGCAGGGCGCGGGTGCTCTCGCTCACGAATTTGTCCATCAGGATGATGACCGGCAACTGGTATTTTTCCGCCAGATTGAACGCGGTGCCGGCCGCCGCATATGCCTCCTCCGGGTCGCCGGGCGTGAGAATGACCCGCGGGAAATCTCCGTGCGCCGCATTGACCAGGAACTTCAGGTCGCCCTGTTCGGTCCACGTCGGCAGCCCCGTCGCCGGGCCTGGTCGCGAGGAAACCACCGCCACCAGCGGGGTTTCCGTCATTGCCGACAACGCCAGCGCTTCGGTCATGAGGGCAAACCCGCCGCCCGACGTCGCCAGCGCCGAACGGGTGCCCGCAAACATCGCGCCGATGGCGACGTGAATGGCGGCAATTTCGTCCTCGGGCTGGCGCACGACCATGTTAGTTGCCTTCGCCCACCCAGCCAGATTATGCAGGATGGAGGATGACGGCGACATCGGGTAGGCCACGTACAATTGGCAGCCGGCAGCAACGATGCCGAGGGAAACGGCGTCGTTACCCGTCAGCAGCGGTGCGGGTTTTTCCACGGGCTTTGCCTGCAGCGTGAACGCAAACTTTGCCGGCTGGAAATGCTTGGCGGCGTGGTCGTACCCCGCCTGCGCCGCGGCGATGTTGGCGTCAATGGTTCCCTGCCCCTTGCCCGCGAACAGGTCGGCAATCGCATGGTGCAACACTGCCTGGCTGTAGCGCAGAAGCCCCAAGCTTGCGCCCACCGCCACCATGTTGGCGGAGATCGGCGGCAGCTTGGCGTCCTGCAGCAGATTCCCGATCGGCAGGTTGAAGAGCTTGTGGCGGCGGTAGGCCTTCAGGTCGCTCGAGATCTTGCTCCCGTCGTAGATAATGGCGCCGTCGTTCGTCACTTCCGCCGCATGCAGCTGGATGGTTTCCTCGTTCAGCGCCACAAGCAGGTTGACCGCGGCTGACGGCGCGGTGACCGGCCGCGGGGCCACGTCCACCTGGGTGGTGCCGTGCCCGCCGCGGATAATGGAAGGATACTCCGAGTAATTGAACGTCAAAAAATTGCCACGGGTACACGCCTTGGCAAACGTTGCGCCGGCCGCCTGCTGCCCCTGGCCGCCGACGCCGCCGATCTTCCAGGTGAACACGTCCCTCCGCTGCGGCATAGCGCTGTCAGTTTAGCATACATTCCCTGCGGGCGGGAACGCTCCTAACGCAACAGCCGCCTGCGCGAAGCAGGCGGCTGCACAACCTTCAAAGAAAACGGCTCAAGGAACCCATCCGGAACCGTCCATGACCAGTTTACAAGTCGCACGGGCGCACGGTCATGCGCTTATTCTCCTTGCAGCGCGAAACGGCTGCGTCCAACATCTTGGCAACCTGCTTGGAGACCGCCTCAACGGCGTCACCCGACGTGTGCAGACCCTTGCCCTTGATGTAGGCCTTGACTTTGGAACCGACGACGAGGGAGTCCATTCGATCACCTCCTTCCCATGTGGGAAAAAACTCTGGGTAGAAACCCCGGCGGGGCGCAATGCCCCAGCTTGGCCGGTATTCCAGCGGTGTCCCCAGTATACCAAATCGCCAAAATCATGGCTACGGGCCCGTCAAGGCCGCCGGGCGGGCGTACGCCGCGACGGCTTGACCAACGGCGGGAGCGTGATGGAATGCCCCAACACGCGCAACATGCGATGTGGAATGCAGTTGCGGAGCGAGATCTCGGACAGTACCTTCGCTGCCGGCCTAACGGTGCGCTGTTGGGTGCGGTAATTGACCTTCAGCAGCCCGAACCGCGGCGTAAATCCCAGGTGCCATTCAAAGTTGTCCATCAGCGACCACCAGAAGTACCCGCGCACGTCCACGCCGGCCTGGATGGCATGGTAGATCTCCTTCAGATAGGACACCAGATAGCGGGTGCGCTTGGATTCGCTCATGGTGGCAATGCCGTTCTCCATGATATAGACGGGCAACCCGTACTGCCGGTAATCCAGCAGCACGTCAAAGATGCCCTGCGGGTAGACTTCCCAGCCAACCTCGCTCATCTCGCGGTGTTCCTCGCGCGCCTGCACAAAGAACCGCAGGGTGCGGAAGTGGGCGGCCTTGAGCCGATAGTGGAAGTAGTAGTTGAGGGCGATAAAATCGTGGCGCGAGCGCCCGCTCAGCACCAGGAACGAGTGGTTCCAGATGAAATCCGCAACGCGGATGAACAGCCAGCTGGCCAGCGAGTGCTGCCGGTAGGCATAGAGCGACACCGTGTTGGCGGTGAAGCCGACCCGCGGGTCATGCCAGCCGCGCTCGCGGTAGATGCGGTGGATCTCGGCAAATGCGCGCCGATGCGCCACGGCCAAATGCCAGTAGACGCGGAAGGTCTGCAAATAGCTGGTTTTTCCCGGCGGCCAGATGCCGACCAAGTATGACTGTAGCGCGTAGACCAGCGGTTCGTTCACGGTGATCCAGAGATCCACCACGTCGCCCAGTTCTCCGACCACGTAGCGCACGTAGCGCAGGTAGGCGGCGATCGTCGTCCCGCGCGTCCACCCGCCGCGAGCCGAGAGCCACTGCGGATTGGTGAAATGGTGCAACGTCACGACCGGTTTGATACCGGACTTGTTGCATAACCGGATGAGGTCGCGGTAGTGGTCGATGGCGCGGTGGTTCCATTTGCCCGGCTGCGGCTCGATACGGCTCCACTCCAGCGAAAAGCGGTACGAAGTATAACCCAGCTTCTTCATCTGCGCCACGTCGCTACGATAGCGCACGTAATGGTCGCAGGCTCGGCCGGAATTCGGGCGTTGCGGACTGCGCTGCTCCCAGGCCCACCAGTCGTTGTCGCGGTTGTTCCCCTCCACCTGGTGCGCCGAGGTGGCCGTCCCCCACAAAAAACGCGGCGGAAAATACAGCGTGCGGTGGTATTTCAACCGCTCGCTCCCGCCGTCGACAAAACCGATCCTCCTGCGCTTGGCCATAAAACACGCAATGCCCGCCTTGCGCGTAACGTTCTCAGTATACCAAAAAAACCGCCAGTGCGGCGAAACGACTTTGGAAAAGCACCGGCACCAATTTTGCTCCGAAAAATTCGACCCCGCCATTCGGCGGGGTAAACTCCGCGCTGCTGGAGGCCTACTTGCCCCGCACTGAGCTTGCTCTGGTGCGGTGTTCGGCCACGCGCTTCGCGACCGCTCACCATGATGGGCAAAAACCACGAGTGAGGAAAACACTCGGAAAAACTGGTGCGGGGTTATTTCCCTTCTTCTCCTCCATTTCCGCCCCAGGCGGATCTGCCGTAGGCATGACATCCCGCCCACTTGCGGGGCGGGATACTCTTACGGACGGAAATGAAAAACCGGGGGTAGCGCGTGCTGCCCCCGGCATCGTCCAGGGTATTACCCTGTGTTCACATGAAACCCAATGTCCTACCCGGACGAGGAAGCGGAAGATCCGCTAGGCGAGAGAGAGCTCCACCTCGGTGACGAGGTCGAGCGGAACGCGGTTGGGGTAGCGAAGATCGCCGACCTTGGCGGCGTAACGGTTGGGGAAGGTGCGCAGCACCTTCTTATCGCGATGCAGGAGTTCCTCGAACGCCCGCTGACTCGTGATGTGCTGCACCTGCAGCTTCCCCCAGCCGATGACTTGGCTGGTGCCGTTGGTCGTCCTCCACGTGCTGGAGAGCACACGCCGGGGCGGCAACCGCTCCTCCGAAACATCCTGCAACCGTCGCAGGGCCCGCAACAACGCCAGTCTCGCTTCCTCTTGTGTCATGAACACACCTCTCACTCCTCACAGTGAACCACCAAAATAAATGAACGACGGAACAAACAGAAACCCTCCTCCTCGGGAGACAAATTGGCTGCGGCCAAACCTCCTGCCGCAACGGCAGAATACCGGTTGGCCGACTCATACCTCAGTTTTCAAAGAACCTCGGCACGCCAGTTACCCATCTCTATAGCACAAAACCACCTCCCCGACAAGAGTGGTGGAGTAAATCTTACCTGTGGAAAAAAAATCAGCTGCTAGTCCAGGTCTTGAAGCCACGAGATGAGCGACACAGTACCGCCGGACAGCGACACGTTTATGGTGGCGGCATTGACGAAAGTTGCAACCGTGCTGGTCGCAAAAATCGTCCGCGCAGCGCCGCTCCCCTGGACATCTACCGCGCACGCCGCCGTTCCGATGCCAAAGCTCCCGCCGGGGAATCCAGCGTCGCGCGTGAGGCGCAGCAACGCCTCATCCACGCAGCCATCCAGACCGGCGGCGGCGGCGGCCGCCTGACCTTCGTAGAACGCGGTGAGCAGCCCGCTCAAACTGGAAAAACTGACCCGCAGGGCAACCGCCAAGGTGATGGCGGCGATGGCGACAACTGCCAGGAGCGTGGCCGCCCCAGAGGGCTGGCGGGACACGGCGGACGCCGGAAGTGGCGCGGAAACATGCATAGAGGTCACTG
>JAUSGZ010000015.1 GCA_030648715.1 bacterium
GTCCGATGTCCATCGGACCAGGACCCGGCGGCCGAACAGCAGGATGTGATGTTATGAATGAAAATGAAAAAAGGCGCGTGCCTTAGTCCCGCGAATTATCCTACCGAAAACCGCCGCTCCTGTCAACCCCGGGGCGATCGAGGTTTAGGGGCTTGAACTGCGGTGAAAAGTATGGTAGGCTTCTCCGTACAACCTGAAACCACACCCTATGAAGCCAGAAATTCACCCAAAGTACTACCCGGACGCGAAAGTCATCTGTGCCTGCGGCCGTTCGTTCACGGTCGGTTCCACCATGCCCGAGCTGCACGTGGAAATCTGCTCCAACTGCCACCCGTTCTACACCGGCAAGCAGAAGCTCGTGGACACCGCACGCCGCGTGGAACGCTTTGAGGCTCGTGCCGGCAAACAGACCGTTGTGGCTGCCGGCCGCAAAGGCCGCAAGGTCAAAAAAGAACGCGCGGCGGCCCGCAAGGCGACCAAGAAGCCCAAACTGGAACGCGAGCCGGGGTTGAGCAAACCGCCGGCCGCGACCTCCTAACCGGCTGCAAATCAAGGCCTCTGGCTCGTTCGGGTCAGAGGTTTTTGCTACTATAATGATGATAATTTCCGCCCTCCCGGCTTTGGCATCCTGAGTTTTTCCTTTGCATTTTTTCTATGGACCCGCGCGACCACAAGATTCTCCTGCGATTCCGCGAATTGGAACAGTTGTTGCAGGACCCGGCACAAACCGCTCAACCCGAGCGGTTGAAGGCGCTGGGGCAAGAATACCGGCTGCTGGGGGAACGCGCGAAGGGTATCAAAGAGCTGGAAGGCCTGGAACGCGCCATCGACGAAGCAAAGCAGGCGATCGCCTCTGACGACCAGGAGCTGGCGGGTCTTGCCCGCAGCGAGCTGGATGAGCTGCAACGGCGGCTTCCGGAACTGGAACGGCAGCTGGAGGTCCTGCGTCTGGCCGACGACCCCATGGCCGGCCGCAACCTCATTATGGAGGTCCGAGCGGGCGCCGGCGGCGAAGAGGCGGCGCTGTTCGCTGCCGAGCTGTTCCGCCTGTACAGCCGTTTCGCCGAGCGCCAGGGCTGGAAGGTCTCCTTAATGGATGTGGCGCGCACCGAGCTGGGCGGTTTTAAGGAAGTGGTCTTCCGGATCGTGGGCCGCGGCGCCTACGGGCAGCTGCAATATGAGAGCGGTACGCACCGGGTGCAACGCACCCCCGAGACCGAAAAGGCCGGCCGCGTGCACACCAGCACCGTTACCGTCGCCGTGCTGCCGGAGGCTGAAGAAGTGGACATCGCGGTCAGAACGGAAGACCTGCGCATCGACGTTTTTCGCGCCGGCGGTCATGGCGGCCAGTCCGTCAACCCCACGGACTCGGCAGTCCGTATCACGCACCTGCCGACCGGGGTCGTGGTCACCTGCCAGGATGAGCGCTCCCAGCGGCAGAACAAGATCAAAGCCATGGCGGTGCTGCGGTCGCGGTTGTTTGCCGCCGAACGCGAACGCCAGGAACGCGAACGCGGCGATGCCCGCCGCTCCCAGATCGGCAGCGGTGACCGCTCGGAAAAGATCCGTACCTACAACTTTCCCCAGGACCGCCTGACCGACCACCGCATCGGATTCAGCCGGCACAACCTCAAGGGAATCATGGATGGCGACCTGGGTGAAATGATTAACGCATTGCAGCGGGCAGCCGCCGCGCCACCTGATGCGCGTTGACGTACTCACGAAAAAAGCGGCCGGTCGATTGGCGGCGCAACATTTCGCGACGCCTTTTTTGGATGCGGAAACACTCCTTGCCTATGTCCTCGGCCATCCGCGGGTCCACCTGCTCTCCCACCCGGAAATGGACGTACCTGGCCCCATCACGCGCCGCTACGCCCGGCTCATTGCGTTCCGATCGCGCGGCCGCCCCGTTGCCTACCTGACCGGAGAAAAAGAATTCTATGGGCTTCCACTGACGGTCAACCGCCACGTGCTGGTTCCGCGCCCCGAAACGGAGACTTTGGTAGAAACTGCGCTTGCCCTGCTGCCTGCCAAGCGGCGGGTTCGCTACGCGGATATCGGCACCGGCGCCGGAGGCATCGCCATCGCTCTTGCCCGCTATCGTCCCGGCGCCGTGGTGGCAGCGGTGGACCGGTCCGCCCGCGCGCTGGAAATTGCGCGCCGCAACGCGAAAAAAATGTCAACCCATATCGCCTTCTACCGGGGCGACCTGATTTCACCGCTGCACCGCCATGCGCTGGACATTGTCGTTGCCAACCTGCCCTACCTGCCGACCGGCGAACGCCGAAGCACGGCAAAAACCCTGCACTGGGAGCCGCAGCGGGCCCTGTGGTCCGGGCGTGACGGCCTGAACTGCTATCGCCGACTGCTTTCGCAGCTGGCACGGCGGACGCAACGCCCGCGGCACGTGATCTGCGAACTGCGCACTACACAGCTCAAAATTTTTCTTGTGGCCGCGGGCCGCCGGCTTCCCGATTATCGCGCGACGGTATATCCGGCCGGCGGCGGCATCGTCGTCGCAGCACTTGCGCGCCACTAAAAAGATCCCCCGTTGGGGGATCTTTCATGCCCGTTACCGACAGCTCATGGCATCCTCGCCCGCGCCCTCGGGCAGGTGGCGGATCGCGGCAGCATCGGTCACGACCGTTATCCAGAGCGGCCCGTCGGCAAAACGGAGGCGGCCGCCGTCAGCGGCAAAGTACTGGGTTGCAGCGCCGTTCCGCCGCCACTTCCCTGCCACGGTGCGACCGTCCACGAGCGCAGTGAGCGACCCGTCGCCGTCCAGCTCCAGTTTCAGCCGGCCCTCGCGGTCAAGCACCCGCGCGCTCACCGTGAGCAACAACACGTTTTTTGCATACAACTGACTCCCATCCTCCGTACGCTGCGGCAGACCGCCCAACCAGCGCTCGTAGGCGCCCACCTCCGCGTTCCACCGGTAGCCCGCGCAATAATCAGGGTCATCGGCGGTCACTACCACCCCCACATCCTCCGTCGGGATCTTGGTTTCGCCGTCGGCCACCTGCGGGAACGGAGTAAATGCGACCTGCCGGGGTAACCCGAGGTTCTCGAACGCCTGGCGAATGAGCCGGTCGGACGTGTAGAGATTATGCGGCCGCTCGCGGTCGCTGTCGCGCCAATAGTACCGGCCGTAGGCGGAAATTTCATCGATGTTGGGCAGCGGTGAGGCGCGAAGCTGGGAAAGCGCCGCCGGGCTGCCGCCGCTGTGAAACAAGGCTGCCTCCCATTCCGCCGCCCAGGCGGCAAAGTACGGTCGCACGGACCGGACCGGCCCGATGCGCGCGGGCAGGTCCTGGAGGGAAAATATGGCCAGGTATCGGGTAATGCCGCCCTCCGCCGGCGCTTCGTAGACCACCCGCGCGCGCTGCAAACCCGCCGCCGGCCGCGCGGCAATGTGGTTCTCGATCATGACCGCCAGCGGAGTGTCGCCCGCTCGCAGCGCGGGTGGCAACTCCACGGGGGGTTGCGCAAGAGTGGCGGGATCGAACGTCAGCAGCGAGATGGGTCTCGGCTGCCCGGACAGCAAGGCAAAACTTGCGCCCAAGACGACAAACAGCAGCCCTCCGATCAAGGCTGCCGCAATACCGGCGGTGACTCCAAGAGCACCGCCAATGGTACGGCCGTTGTGCGGCCGGCTAGGTTTTGGCGGCTGGGCTGGTGCCCGCCGCGGCTCCTTCAGCGGCATTCTCCTCCTTCTGTTCCTTGCCGGCCACCGGCACTTCCGCCGGGGCGGCAGCTGCCGGCTGCGTGTCGAGCGCCTTGAGCTCTTCCTCGCTGCGCGGCGGAATGACGTGGGCAACCACTTCCTCGGGCTTCGCGGTCGGGGTGACGCTTGTGGGCAGCGCCAAATCCTTCACGTGCAGATAATCGTCGAACGTCTTGAGCGCAGAAATATCAACCACGATCTCCCCGACCAGGTCCTGCGGCAAGCAGGAAACCTCAAGATCGGAAAGGTTGGTCATCAGCACGCCGCCGTGCTCTTTGACGGCCTGCGAAACGCCAATAAAGCGCAGCTTGATGCGAGCGGTGATCTTTTCCTTGAGGTTGACCTGTCGGAAGTCAACGTGAATGGGCTGCTGCGTCAACGGGTCGACCTGCACGTCCTGGATGAGCGCCTTGACCGGCGCGCCGCTATCCACGACCAGATCGATGAGGGTACTCTCCCCGGCCCGGTGATAGAGCCTGAGAAAATCGGAGCGGCCGGCCAGCAAGCTGCGGTTCTTCACTTTGTGCCCGTACAAAACCGCCGGGATCTTCCCCGACTGGCGTACTACGTTGCTCTTTTTGCTCCCCAGAGTCTCGCGGGTCTCTACTCGCAGTTGGATGCTGTCCATAAATAGTATTCAAAAAATCACGGTTCGAACCGTCGCAGGAAATCCGGTTGGCGTATCGCTTCGTGGAGGTCCAGCACGTCGTCGCCGGAAACCACCGGCTGCCGGCGAAACTTCAGCACGTCATCCCCGCTCAAGTCCGTGACCAGCCCGACCGAACTGACCCCCAATTGGCTCGCCAGGACCACCGCCAGTACCGAGGAGCGGCACTTGCGGCACTGGATGAAAACCAGCTGCGCCTCCTGACGTTCTTCAAGGATCTTCAATTCGGCTGAATGATAACGGGCATTGCAAATCGGGCACGTCGAGATGACCCGCAGATGCTCAAACCCTTGCTCGAAGAGTTCCGAGAAACGATTCGCCATACCATCCCCTTAACCTCCCTACCGTAACAAAAAAAACCGCTGGCGTCAACTCCCCGCGCACAACGGCGTCAGGCACGATATTTGACGCTGGAAATCGCGACGCTCTGCGCGACCCCCAGGAGCGTCAAGGTGATGACCAGGTAGCTGCCGCCGTAGCTCAGCAACGGCAATGGGATACCCGTCACCGGCAGGAGCCCAAGGTTCATCCCGATATTGATGACGATGTGGACGAAGAGCAGCACCGCGATGCCGTGCACCAGGGCCGCGGCGAAGTCATCGGCCGCCCGCCGCACCAGGGCCGCCAAGCGCAGCAGCAGCACGAGATACGCCGCCAGGACGACCCCGGCGCCGAGCAACCCCAGCTCCTCGGCGATGACCGCGAAGATGAAATCCGTCTGCGAAGCGGGGATGAACTTGAGTTGAGATTGGGACCCCGACCCCAGACCGCGACCCAGCAGCTGGCCCGCGCCGACGGCGATGATGGACTGCCGCACCTGGTAGCCGCGCCCGTAGGGGTCGGCCGCCGGGTTCAGGAAGGTGACGATGCGGGCATGCTGGAAGTCCTGCGAAAAGAACGTCCACCAGCCCGCCCCCAGCACCCCGACGACCGCCGCCATCGCCAGCACCTGTCGCGCGGTGACGCCGGCGAAGAACACCATGCCCAACCAGATCACCAGCAGCAGCATCGCGGACCCGAAGTCCGGCTGCAGTAAGGTCAAGCCGCAGTACAGCGCGGTGATCCCCCCGCTCTCGGCCAGCAGCCGCCACGGCAACCCGCCGCCGCTGGGCCGCGCGGCCAAGAGGTGCGCCAGCAGGATGATGAGCGCGAATTTCGCCACTTCGACCGGCTGGAACCCGACCGGGCCGAGCGTGAACCAGCCGGTCGTGCCGCTCCGCGTCTGGCCGAACAGCAGTACGGCGGAAAGCAGCAGGGCGCCGAGGACGTAGCCCGCGATCGCGTACTGCTTGAGCCACCGGGTGTTGACGGTCGACACCGAAACCAACGCGAGCATCCCCAGCGCGATGAACAGCACCTGTTTGCGGAGATTGCCGAAATCCGGGATCTCGAATCCGGTCGCGATCCCGTACAGCGCCGCCAGGCTGAACGCACACAGCACAACCACGGCGCTCAACAGCAGCCAGTCATAGTAGCGCAGGTGGCGCAGGGGCAGCCGCCAGGCCATATCACGCCGCCACAGAAGGCTTGGGCACCACGTACAGCATCACGCCGCGGTCCTCACGCACCGGCCGCCAGGTCGGGAAATGGAACGCTTGCGACACTACGCGGGTACCGGGCCGAAGCTCGCGCAAGAGTTTCTGCTCTAATTTTCCCATGATCGGCCCCAGTCCGTAGACGGTCACGACGTCGTATGCCGAAACGTCATACGTCCACAGGTTTCCGCACTTGAACGCGGTCAATTCCCGCACCCCGGAGAGCCGCGCCCGCTGCCGGGAAACCCACACCAGCCACGGGTTGACCTCGATGCCGTCGGCCCGCGCGCCGCGTTTTGCCGCCGCCACCGGGATACGCCCGTCGCCTGACCCCAGGTCCAACAGCCGTGTCGTGGGGCCGACGCTGGCGGCGTCCAGCATCCGTTCCACCGTTTTCCCCGCGCTGGGAATGAACGGCGCGCCGAACGCGAGCAGCGGCAGCGCGAACGGCGTGAGCAGCACCGCGGCGAATACCAGGATGAACAGCATGGCGATCAGCACCAGCGTGAGGAACGCGATCGTGAATGGCGACATACCCGTACATTATGCGGTTCCCGGGCAAAAAAAGAAAACGTCGGCGCCACCGGCGTTTTCCTTCTTTTCCTGCGAGGAATGGATCGGATGGTACCGCCATCGGGATTTGAACCCGAGTTTTCGCCGTGAGAGGGCGACGTCCTAGGCCTCTAGACGATGGCGGCATGGCATTGAAGATAGCAGAAAAACCGCCGTCTGGCAATGGTGATGACCGCGCTCGGCGGGATCTTACGGATGACTGACGCCCAGGCGTCCTGGTGTCGGCCTCAGTTGATCTGAGGCCATCCCGCACTCCGGCAACCGTCGCGCGGCTTGCCGCCGCCGCGCACTGCGCTATACTGAACAACTGCAGACCCCAACGCATCACGCTCATGGCAAAACCTATCCGTTTCCCGGACGACGAGCAGGCGCACGCGACCATTGTCGAATGGTGGTATTTCAACGGCCACCTGCAGGACGAGGCCGGGCGCGCCTACACGTTCATGTCCTGCCTGTTCAAGGCCGACCCGCGACGCATCAAGCTCCCGTTCTTCAAGTTCCTCCCCCTCCGCGAAGTCTACTTCATTCACGAGATCGTCACCGACCTGACCTCGGGGCGCCAGTACCGAACCGTCATCCCGCTCGCGCTGGCCAGCGCCGACAGTTTCCGCAAACCATTGCTGCACGTCGAGGTCGCCGACTGGACCCTGACGGCGTTTCCGGCCGCAACGTACGAACTGAAGACCGCGCAATTGCAGCTTCGACTGCACAGCGGCAAACCGCCGCTGCTGGAAAACCAGACCGGCTATCTCGACCTGGGCGTGAAAACGACCTACTACTATTCTCTCTGCCGCTTGGAGGTGGAGGGAACTTTGCTGCTGGACGGCCGCCGCGTCCCCGTCAGCGGGCTGGGCTGGATGGACCACCAGTGGGCCGATTGCGGCTGGCAACCCAACGACGACATCTGGACGTGGTTTTCACTGCAGCTGGACAATCACCTGGATATCGTCGCGTTCCGCTACGGCGGCAAGGTGAAAACCACGCTCGCGACCGCCAGCCTCCGCAACGGCATGTTGAAAACCACCCGCCAGGTGCAGATGGAGGCGACGGGCACGCCCTGGCGCAGCGCGCAGACCGGCGCCGAGTATCCCCTGGAGTGGCGGCTGAACTTCCCCGAATTTGAAACCACGCTAACCGTCACCCCGCTGGCGCAAGAGCAGGAAATGGTCTTCGGGCCGCTCAACTACTGGGAGGGCGGGCTTGACGTGCGCGGTACGGTCCGCGGCGAAAGCGTCAGCGGGGTCGGATTCCTGGAGCTGGCCGGCATTCCGGTGGCCGTCGGCCGCCGCCAGCTCTTCGAGCAAGCGCTGCAGGAAGAGATCGCCCAACGGGCGGCGCTGTTGAAACACCGCGTCGCCGGCGCCGCGCAATCCAGGATGAAAACCGTACAGCGGTTCCTGCCGTGGAAAAAATAACTCCTCATCCCCCATGGCCCGCATTTGGTCCGATGAAAATTTCGCGGTGGAAGCCGTGGAGCAGCCGCACGTGACGCGCACCGACGGCGGCCACATCGTCATCAACCCGCTCATGCCGGTCGCCGACCGCACACAGCTCGCTCCGCGGTTGAGTATCCGTCTGATGCGCCTGACCGTGACGGTCGGGTCCTCCATGAGCTCGGTACTGCCCGCCCGCGGTATTCCCATCGGCCGCATCAACTACCAGGACAACGGCAACTGGGCCCAGGCCCGCGGAGAAGAGCCGTACCTGCACATCCACTGCTACGGCCGCGCCACGAACGCCGTCATCCAGCGTTTCGGCGAAGCCCTCTATTTCCCGCGCCCCGAATCCGGGTTTTATGACGGCAACGTCCCGCTCAATGCGGGCGACGTTGCCGCCCTGCGCGAGGAAATCGTCCGATTGCTGGCAAGCCCGGAATTTTCCGACCGCGCCTGGGGCTTGGAACGTGAGCATTAAAAAAATCCCCGGCACGACGCCGGGATTTTTTTAATTTGAGACGGTGCAGAAAAACAACTGAACGGTGGAAACATCTAGTCTTTGAGCCCAGTCGAGAAACTACGTGTTCGCTTTCTTCTCGACTCGTCCCGCCGTTGGCGGGACTCGCTCGAAGTGTAAAATTGATTTTTCTACGTCTCAATTACCCCGTGGCCGGCTTGCGGATGACCAGGAACGTCGTGGTATTGAACGGGTCGTGGTGCATGCCGTACTCCAGGACGTTGAGGCCGTAGATCTTGGCGGCAACCTGCGACGCGAGCGTCGCGGTCGTTGGCGGCAGCTGACCGTCAGCGATACGCTTGGCGCATAGGGCGGTATCGTCGCTGTCCTGCCCGGAAACGACCTTGAGACCGGGGTAACGTTCGGCAAACGTCCGTTTGCACTGGGAAACCGCCTGCGGGTGCCCAAAGACCTCCACTACCTGGTCCATGCGCTTGATGGACGCATGCGCGACCAGACATTGCAGGATCTCCATCCCGTAAATGGCCAGCACCTCAAAGCGGTACTCCCCCATCGCATGCATGCTGGACACGTACGCACCTGAACCGGAGTTGGCCATCGCGAATACCCCGCGGTCCACCTCGCCCGAAATGGTCGCTGCAATGACCCGCCGAGCTTCCACCAAATAATGCAGGTCCAGCTGCGCGGGGTCGACGCCGAGTTCCTCGCACAGACGCAACACCGACTCGTGGGTGAAGCAGCCGGCGACGCCATGGATGCCGATTCGCACGCGTCCCTGCTGCAGCGGAAAGATCTGGGTGCGGTCAGCGGCTTCCTGGATGACGAGGTTGGGGCGATGCTGCCGCCGGCGGTGGAACCCAAAGACGTGCTGATTAGAATCCACAAACCACCGCTCCACCCACTGCCGGATGCGGGTGCGTTCAGCCATCGGCAGCTGCTCAATGGCCGTCCGCTGGCGGCGCACGCGTTCGGCAACCTCGGGCAGGCTCAAGTGGGACAGACGCGCGAACGCGTGCTGCGCCGAGGACAGCAGCGCCCCGTGGGCGCCGGTGATGAGATCCTCCCGGAGCCATTCGGGCGAACTGGAGACGGCATGGATGACGCTGGAGTACATCGCGTTGGACGCCGGCACCGCCCACTCCAGCAGCGTGGTTTTCTGCGGAACGGCTCGGCGGTTGGCGCGCGCGTAGTCGGAAAGCAAATCGTCAATGACAAGCGTAAAAAGTTCGGGCAGGCTCAACACCACCCCCATCATGAAATCGTGCTCGTCCTCGGAGGCGGCATGCAAAAAATTGATATCGCACTCGTGCAAAAAATTGAGGATGCGCTGGGCGGCCGCGTGCGTCGCCACCTTCGGGTCGGCGTCCACCTGCACCCACTTCTGTCCCGACAGCGGGACTTGCGGGCCGTTGAGCGGATGAAAAGAAAGAAAAGCGGCGCCCGTCGGTTGTACCACCGACGAAAGGCGCCGCTTGATGGAGCAGATGTCGACCACGACCTGGGAGGGTTTGAGCTGGCGGCCGGCTAAAAGTTCCGGTACCGCGTCGCGCGGAATGGACAGCCAGATGGCGTCCGCCTGCCAGGCCTGCGCCCAGACCTCGGGCGTGGAGTGCCGCGACACGGCCAAAACCGGCCCCAGCCGGGAAAGCAGCGGGACCAAAAGGTGATGTCCCATGGCGCCGGAGGCGCCAATGATGGCAATGGTCATGTTTCGTGGCAAAAACGCTGGTGCCGCGCGCGCGCCGCTTGCTGTGCGGCGTGCGCGGCCCGCACCTGGGCAACGCCGTGGGCGGTCAACCCGCCGAAAAAGATCATATCCGGAGAACCGAACTCGTGAATGGTCACCAGTCCCGTGGACCGGCGCGCGGTTTCCGTGCAGATACACGCCTCCGCTTCGCCGCGAGCGCACAGTTCCGCTGCCGCGCCGTTGCTCGTGGCCTCCAGCCAGCTGCACTGGGGGTTGGCCGCGAGAAGCACGTCCAGCAAGGGCTTGGGCGACGGGTGGCTGGCGATACGGCCCCAGCCCTCGGGAAGGTGGAGGTGCTCTCGGACGCACGCGAACGTGCGGTCGGTATCCACCAGGATATCGGCGCGCGTCGCCAGCTGCATGACATCGAGCGGCATGCGCTCCTCCGCGAAGAACATCAGCGTGGAGGTGCCCTGCCCGAAGAACAGGTCCCTTTCGCGGCCAAAGACCGCGCAGGTCCAGTACAGGGGTACCACCCCAACTTCACTGACCGCTTGGGCGGCGGCCAGGTACTCGTCCGGAATGCGCCCGGGTACCAGCGTGGCCTTGGACTCCAGGCGGAGCCTACGCAGCCAGCTGCGGCACGCCTGCGGGATGTTGCTCGTCTCTCCCGGACCGAGCACGAAGTTCCGGACCTCCCGGATGTCATCGGACGCCAATGCGCGCGCGATCTCCTCGTCGGTGACGGGGATTCCCTCGCGCGAGAGGAATTGCGGTAGTGCAGCCATGGCGGCCACCTCCTTGGGTTTGGGTTTCCATTGGAAAGGGCAAGGCACGACATTGTGCTCTTTGTCTGCCGGCCGGTTGCCCCAAAACTGGGTCGGGACCACCGGTCGGCGGGCAAAAAAATCCTGCCCGTGCGGGCAGGTCAGTCAAGGCTTTGTGCGTACGCGGACTGACCCGCCGTCAGCGGGTAAAGTAGACGATCGCCCCGTACGTCGCGGAAAATCTCATAGCACCGCCATCCTAGGCCAAACCGCGGGCCGCGTCAAGCGTCCGGAATGTCCTCGCGCAACTCTTCCAAAAGCTGCCGCTGGCGCCGCGTCAATTTCGTGGGTGTTTTCACCTGCACGGTGACCAGCAGGTCGCCGCGCCCGCGGCCCTGCACATTGAGCACCCCCCTGCCGCGCACGCGAATAATTTTCCCCGACGCCGTCCCCTCGGGAATCTTCACGGTAAGTGAGCCCTCCAGCGTTTCCAGGTCCAGGGTCCCGCCCAAGGCTGCGGTCGGAAATGAAATCTGGGCTGTGGTTTTCAGATCGTCGCCGGTGCGCTGGAACCGTTCATCGGGGGCTACCTGCACGCGCACGTACAGGTCGCCGGCATTCCCGCCCGGTGCGGCTTGCCCCGCGCCGGAAATGCGGATGGCCTGGCCGTCATCGATGCCGGCGGGAATTTTCACACTCAACGTCTCGCGCGTGAACAGGATGCCCGCGCCATGACAGTCGCGGCACACCTTGTCAGGTTTGCTCCCCTTGCCGGCGCACTCCTGGCAGACCGCGGACATCCCCAACCCCAGGCCGATCTCGCGGACCACCTGGCCGCGGCCGCCGCAGGCATTGCAGCGCGAAGTTCCGCTGCCCGGCTGTGCCCCAGAACCACTGCACGTTTTGCACGGCCGCTCGCGCCCCAGCTGCAGGTCGCGGGTCGTCCCGAACACCGCCTCGCGGAAAGGAATGGTCACTTGCACCTGCGCATCGCTGCCGCGCCGAGCGCGTCGGGAGGAAGTTCCGCCGCGGCCGCCGAATATCCCGCCGAGCACGTCGGACAGGTCGCCGAAATCGAATTGCGCGCTGGCGCCGCCGTTGCCGCGAAACGCCTCGGTGAAATCCGAAAAATCACGGAATCCTTCAAATCCCGTGAATCCGCCCTTGGCCTGCGCCTGCTCGAATGTGGAACCGTACCGGTCGTACTGGGTGCGTTTCTCGGTATTGGACAGCACCTGGTAGGCCTCGCTGACCTCCTTGAATTTCTCCGCATTGCCGCCGGCCTTGTCGGGATGGTATTGGTGGGCCAGCTTCCGGAAGGCAGCCTTGATCTCGTCGGTCGTTGCATTCTTCCCGACGCCTAAAAGTTCGTAGTAATCTTTGGCCATTGCTGCTACTCGACGCGGAACCCGATCTCTTTTTCCTTGCCGGCCTCAACGGTCCCCGCCTGGACCTTGCCGAACTGCTTTTCGTACTTGGCGAGGTTATCCGTCAGCGCGGCAACCATCCGCTTGAAGTGCGCCGGCGATACCAGCACCCGCGCGACCAGCTGCCCCTGCGGCGGATACAGCGCCATGAAATCCAGCATGAACTCCTCGCGCGTATGCATCACCTGCATGTGCGACGAATAGCGGCCCTTCAACTGGTCTTCGCTCGCCTTGACCTGGATACCGCCCTGGCCGGGCGCGTTGGTTTGCTCCGCCATAGATGGAGTGGTTAGTTGAACTTGACCGACTGCACCAGGCCGTCAATCTCTTTGGCGAACGGCTTGGAACTGCCCTGGAACGAGCTGATGATGAGCATGTTGCCCTTATCCTTGGGCTGCAAGAAGTAGATGGTCTGCAACATGGTCAGGTCGGTGTGTGTCACCGCGTGCACGGTGGTCGCGACGCCGTCAACTTTGGCTGTGGACTTTTTGACCTCGATGTTCGGCGCATCGTACGGCGGCCAGTGCGCGGTGATCCAGGTGGCGACGTCCTCCTGGTCGGGATTGCCGATCTCCAGCACGTCCAAACGCCAGTATTCTTTCAATGCCTCGGCCATTTCTATCTCACCGGCCTGCACCTTGGCGGAAACCTCGTCAAAGTTCTTGTTGCCGATGCTGCGCACCGCGACCAGCTGCACCCCATTGGCGGAAAACAGCGTCCGCAGCGCATCGTTCTCCCGCACCAGCATCCCGGGCTTCACGAGCACCGACAGCGACCCGATCTCCTGGCGCTCCTCCGTGGTCACGGGCGTAACCACCGGCGTCGGGCTGGCCGTCGCTCCGGCGACCTGGCCGTCCGACTCGTTGGTGTTGGCCAAGGGCGTACCGCCCGGCGTGAGCACCACGCGGTAATAGTACGCGAGGCCCGCCACGGCGACCACCACAATGGCCACGATGAGCGGTTTCATGAACGATTTCTTCGGCGCGGACGGACTCCCCCCAGCAACAACTCCACTCGGATTTCCGGTACTTCCCTGTTCCATATCTGCTTCGCGAATAATAGTAATTTCGGCTTACGCAACGGTCAGAGTACGCCGATTACCCCGGAATTGCAAGAAACGGTCTATTCCACGCTTTCCAGCAGGATTTTTTTGGCAAATCCGCCGCGCTCGGCCAACCGCTTCGCTTTCACTTCCTCAATTTCACTGCGATTCAAGCCAAAATGCTCAACTATGGCGTCAATCACTTCCAGCACGTCGCCAATTTCCTTCACTAATTCCGATGAATCACCAATGGCAGCCTCTGCCTCTTTCGCTTCCTCTACCAACTTCGCAGCCAAGGCAACGGCGAATTCCTCATCCGTCAACGTCCGAACGTTCGCCTTCTCTCCCTTTTCACCAATGATTTCCGGAATCCGGTCGCGGATGAGTTTGTTGTAGGTTTTGGCCATAAATCGAAAAATTAGGTCGACCGCACCCTACCAGCATATAATTCTCTAAAATACTCATTCTTTGTGGCTCGCATCGACGCCATAAATTTGTCTTAGTCTTTCTTCATGCAACCTCTGATTACTAACCAGCTCAGTCTCAAGCTCTCGTAATTTTTCATTTACCATCGAAGCATCAATTTGAACGTATTTATTAGCAAACAATTTCTCAAAAAGATTCTTTGAGATTGGCTTTTTCTCCAACAACGCGCGGACATAGGCTGTAATTGATTTTATTTTAGGCCTAATTTCCAGTTCAATCATTTTACGCATAGC
This sequence comes from bacterium, assembly GCA_030648715.1. Lineage (GTDB taxonomy): Bacteria > Patescibacteriota > Patescibacteriia > Buchananbacterales > GWA2-38-13 > VMFR01. The sequence goes on from JAUSGZ010000015.1 coordinate 14,056, forward strand.
CTCTAAATTTTCATTCATCCCCCCGATGGCATTTACATAAAAATAAAACACCTTCATCTGCACTTGAGCGTCCTGCTCAAACTGTTTAGTAATTACTAAGTTAGATAGATAGCTGTACTGTTTATTTGTCGCCTGAATACCCCTATTTACCCTCCTCATGTATATGAACAACTCTTCCATCATGTTGACTAGTTTTATACCGATGAGATCAGATAAGTAATAAGTGTCAATAACGAATTCATCTATAAATTGTGGCGTAATTGCAGGCCTTTTTTCATCTAGAGATTCTTTTATACATTTACGAATTTCGTCAATAACGAACAACATACTGTTGGAAATCTCAAAATTTTGGAGAAGAAGTTTTTCCGACTTAACGACAGTGTTATAGTGTATTGAGGTTCGCTTGCTAGTTTTTTCAAAAAAAATAACAAAAACGTATGTAAATAGTGCGCCAGAAAAGCCTCCGATAAAGGCTGCGATTATTTGCGGATTGGATAGTAATTTGAAAAAAATATCGATAAGGTACATTTGATTTATCAGAAGTTTAATTAATCCGCCGTAGATTGGGCGGGGCGCCTCGCCCCGCCCAATCTAGATACTTGATACTTGCTTCTCGATTTCTGGATCCCGGGTCCCTCCTACGCCGGGCTTCGACGGGCAGGCAAGCCCGGGACAACCCTTCGGGTCGCTTATTTTTTATCCACCACTTCCCCCACAACCGGCTCGTCGGGCTTCTTGCCGCCCTCGCCTGATGGAGCACCCGGCGGCGGGGTCTGGCCAGCGGCCTTGTACATCGCTTCGCCGATTTTCTGCGCCACCGTTGCCAAGGCCTGGGTTTTGGCCTTAAGGTCGGCAATGTCCTCCTTGTCTTTGGCTTTCTTCAAGTCTTCCAATGCAGTTTCAATGGATTTTTTCACGTCGGCAGCGACCTTGTCCCCGGAATCGCGAAGCGCTTTCTCCGTGGTGTAGACCAGGCTCTCGGCGATGTTGCGCGCTTCAATAAGCTCGCGCTTCTTGGCGTCTTCCGTGGCGTGGGCTTCGGCGTCCTTTTTCATTTTCTCTACTTCGTCCTTGGACAGCCCACTGGACGCGGTGATGGTGATTTTCTGCTCCTTGCCGGTGCCCTTGTCCTTGGCCTTCACTGACAAAATGCCGTTGGCGTCGATGTCGAAGGTCACTTCAACTTGCGGCGTGCCGTGCATTGCCGGCGGAATGCCGTCGAGCATGAAACGGCCCAGAGTCTTGTTGTCGGGCGCCATCGGGCGCTCACCCTGCAGCACGTGAATTTCCACCGACGGCTGGTTATCCGACGCGGTGGAAAACACCTGCGATTTGGACGTTGGCACCGTGGTATTGCGGTTGATGAGCGGCGTCATGACTCCCCCCAGCGTTTCCAGGCCCAAGGTGAGCGGCGTGACGTCCAACAGCAGCACGTCCTTGACGTCGCCCTGCAAAACGCCTGCCTGCACGGCCGCCCCCAAAGCCACGACTTCGTCGGGGTTGACGCTGATGTTTGCCTTCTTGCCAAAGAACTCCTCCACCGTCTTCAAGACTTTTGGCATGCGCGTCATCCCGCCCACCATAATGACCTCCTTGATGTCTTTGGTCGTGACGTGCGCGTCTTCCAACGCTTTCTTGATGGGTGTGATGGTCTTGGCAATAAGGTCGTCGCACAGCTCTTCGAGTTTCGCCCGCGACAATTTCAGCAGCAGGTGCTTGGGGCCCGACGCGTTGGACGTGATGAACGGCATGTTCACTTCCGTTTCCTGCGCGGTGGACAGTTCTATCTTTGCCTTCTCGGCGGATTCCTTGATGCGCTGCAGCGCCAGCGGGTCCTTGGCCAGGTCCACGCCCTGGTCTTTCTTGAACTCGGCAATGACCCACTCGATGACGCGCTGGTCGAAGTCGTCGCCGCCCAGGTGCGTATCGCCGTTGGTTGCCTTCACCTCCACCGTGTCGGATGACACGTCCAGCACCGAGACATCAAAGGTACCGCCGCCCAGGTCGTAGACGCACACCAGCCCCGGCTTTTTCTGTTCAAAGCCGTAGGCCAGAGCCGCGGCGGTCGGTTCGTTGATGATGCGCCGAACGGTTAGTCCCGCGATCTCGCCCGCGTCTTTGGTCGCCTGGCGCTGCGCGTCGTCAAAATACGCCGGCACGGTGATGACGGCTTCCGTTATCTTTTCGCCCACGCGCTCCTCCGCGTCGGCCTTCAGTTTGGCCAGCACCATCGCCGAGATCTCCTGCGGCGAATATTCCTTACCCCCCATCACGATCTTCACGCCGGTGCCCGCTTTCACGATCTTGTAGGGCATCAGTTTCAGGTCGCGCTGCACCTCCGCGTCCTCCCAGCGGCGGCCGATGAGCCGCTTGATGGAGTACAAGGTATTTTCGTGGTTGGTGACGGCCTGGCGCTTGGCCAACTGCCCCACCATCCGCTCGCCGTTCTTGGTCATCGCGACCACCGACGGCGTGGTTCTCGCGCCTTCCTTATTTTCCAACACCTTCGGAGAGCCGCCCTCCATCACCGCCATGCAGGAGAACGTCGTCCCCAGGTCGATACCAAGTATCTTTGGCATATCAGATGTTTCTATGTATAGATAGGTTGATTAAAGACTTGTAGCAGCGGCTCGCCGACCGCTTTTACCAGGCCTCAACCACACATTGACGACGGTGGAATGTACGCGTACCATGGAGGGTCGGCCGAAAACGTTCCCTGACAACCCAAGCTCCTTCAAAGGAAGAAAGGCCTCCCATGGCAGACATCCGTCATACCACGCTCTCCCGCCGGGAAGTCATCCTGGCCACCGAGCGCAAATTTCGCCCCGACCAGTTCGCCCCGCGCGACGGCCCGCCGCCGCCCTGTCCGTTCTGCCCCGGCAACGAGCACCTGGCGCCGCCCAAGCAGCTGGAGTGGCGCGACGACCGCAGCCGCTGGAAGTTGCGGGTCGTGCCCAACAAGTTCCCGGCCGTCCGGGTGGAGGGCACCTCCAAATTCCTCGTCGACGGGTTCGAGTCGGTCGGCATCGCCGACGCGCATGGCATGCACGACGTCCTGGTGGAAACCCCGGACCACGCCGCCACCCACGCCACGCTCTCCGTCGTACAGCACCGCGACATCCTCTGGGCCATCCATGCCCGCTGCCAGGACCTGCGCGGCGACACGCGGCTGCACGACCTGCGGGTCTTCAAGAACTACGGGCCTGATGCCGGCGCGTCGCTGGAGCATCCGCACACCCAGATCATCGGGCTGCCCTTCATTCCCGCCGAGCCGCTGGAGCGGTGGAACCGCCTGGAGCAGTACTACTACCACAACGGGGTGTCCATCTTCACGCGGGCGCTGGAAAAAGCACGGGCCGCCGACCTCATCGTCCTGGAAAATGACGCCTTCGTCTGCTACTGCCCCTACGAGTCCAGATTTCCCTTCGAGATGTGGATCATGCCCAAGGAGGACGTGGCCCACTTCGACGACCTCCAGCCGCACTACGACCCGCTGGCGCAGATCATCTCGCAGACGTTCCGCCTGCTGGAGAAGGCCGTCGGCTTCCTGCCGCCGTTCAACGCCTACCTCGACGAAGGCCCGCCGCGCGTGAAGCGCAACTGCAACGGCTTCTACCGTTTCCGCTACCGCATCATGCCGCGGCTTTCCCGCATCGCGGGCCTCGAGCTGGCCACCGGCTGCTTCATCAACACCGTCCCGCCGGAACAAGCGGCCAAACGCCTGCGTGAAGTCGCCGTGGAACCTTCCGTCACTCCGGTGCCGGCTGCCGTCTGAACGGCACCTCCGCTTCCTGTGCGCTCCCGTCCCTCCGGATGGGAGCTTCTTTTTTTATAAAGGAACGCTCGCTCTCGGGGCCCATCAGACAAGCTAATGAGCCCCGGCAGCGCCCGATGCGGAATGGCCGCATCAGGCGGTACGGCCTACTTCTTAACAACGACCTTCACTGTGCGGGGTTTGATCTCCAACACCTTGGGAATGGTGATCTTTAGCATCCCCTCGCG
>JAUSGZ010000021.1 GCA_030648715.1 bacterium
CGGTCCGCTATCGTCCAGAGGGTGCGCACGTTACCCGCCGTTGTTGGCGGTGGCGCGGAATATTGCAACCATACCAAAGAACGCGGTCAATGTCAATATATGGGAGGCCACTTCGGGAATTTTTGATTTCCGGTTTTTCGCCGAGACCTTGCCTATGGTATAGTAGAGACACGAATGGTACGCGAATAGCTATGGATCACTCGTCCTTTTCTCATCCTGATTTTCCCACATCCCCAGCCCACCGTCCGCGGCGCTGGGCGCGCCGGTTGGTGATCGCGGCGGCCGTCATTGTCGGGGCGATACTGGTGGCATTCACCATCGCGGTCGTGCGTCAAATTTTTGAGGAAAACGCAGCGCGGCCTGGTATCGCTGCTGGCGGGTCCGACCCGATCGAGGGAAAAGGCCGGCCATCCGTGGGCGCTCTCAACGCACCGGTAACGATCGTCGAGTTCTACGATTTTGAGTGCCCGTTCTGCCGCGAGGCCGCCCCGATCGTTGACCTGATAGCTGCCGACCCGGCGTGGGCGGGCAAAGTACGATTTGTGTTCCGCCATTTCCCGATCCCTGATGCGCACCCCAACGCCATTCCGGCCGGGCGCGCGGCGGAGTGCGCGTATCTGCAGGGGAAATTCATGGAAATGCGGCAGCTCCTCTTTGCTAACCAGGCGCGATTGCGCGCGGCTGATCTTCCCCAGTATGCGCGGCAGCTGCAGCTCGATGAGGACCGCTTCTCCCGGTGCCTGGCCGACCCCGCGTCCTATACCGCCGTGGAGCAGGACTGGCGTGCCGGCCTGCGAGCCGGCGTGGAGGGGACTCCGACCTATTTCATCAATGGGAATATAATTTCAGGGCTGCCGACGCGGCTGCAGCTCGAACAGGCCATTTCCGCTGCGCTGGTGCCATAACCCTATGCTGTCCAGGGAAAAAAGAACCATTGCGATCCGGGCCGCGCTGCTGCTGGTCGTACTCGTGGTGCTAGTGGTGCCGTCCCTGGTTCTGGGACAGCAACCACCCGCGTCGGCGCTGAACTACAACGCGCAAATACCGATTCCCGGCAGTTCGGAGCAGGCCAGGGCGATCCAGGGCAACAAGGTGATCAACGCCAACTTGCTGGGTAATTATGTGGTCGCCATTTACCGCTTCGGCATCTGGCTGTCCATTTTTTTGACCATCTTCATGATGATGGTGGGCGGGTTTTTGTGGGTCATCGCCGGCGGCAACCCATCGCGAGTGGAGAATGCGAAAAGCTACATCACCTCGGCGCTGACCGGGCTGGTGGTGGCGCTCACGTCGTTCGTCATCCTGCAGACGGTCAATCCGGCCATCGTGATATTCAATCCGATCGAACCCAAAAAGCCGACCGGGCTGACCGATACGGGCTGCTGCTGTACGGCCACCGCGGGCGACATTGTTGCGGCCTGCGCTCCCTCGAGTTGTCCGACTGGCGAGGATGTGCGGGTGGGTGAAGTCTGCCAAAAGATGTCCGGGAGCGGGTTCACCGGTGGCAGATTTGACGCAAACCATTCCTGTTTGGGCGCGTTCATGTTAAGCGATCTGGCGCACCCTTCGGGCAACCGAAAAGCGCCGACCGAGCTGAACTACTATGGCTCCTGTGATGGAGGAAACCAGCAGCCGCAAACAATTTCCCTGCGGGCATTCCGGATGGGGTGCTGCCAAGTCATCAAGTCGGAAACGTGGTGGACGGACATCATTGCCGGTACGGTGGGACGCGTGGCGTGTTTTGAAGTTCCGAGCGAGGAATGCTGCGATGAGCAGGCATCCGCTTTGTTACCCGACGACGTGGTGTTCTCCAAACAGACCTGCGCCTCGTTGGTGCTGACCTCCGGAACGGGCGCCTGTGATGCCGGTGTCCGACGCGCGGATACGAGTTCGGATAATTGCAAGTAGGTGTTTCTCTTATTCACATGAGGACTTCGTTGCGATGGTATACTTTTGAATTGCAACTCATTTGATCCATCGAACTTATGGCGGGAGGAAGGAGAGCGGCGAGCAGCTTTTGGCCTCTAACCCCTACAATTCCAGTTGCGATATTTCCGTGCAGTACCGTTGCGATACGAAAGACCCTGACGGCGACGGGAAGACCTGGAAACCCGGGCCCAAGCCCAAAAAGTAGCCGGTAACGTGATTTTCATCAGCGGCGGGAGCGTTCCTCCCGCCGTTTTTTTAGTCCTGCGGCGCAAGTGTTGACGGGACGGCGTTTTTCGTCTAGAATGTCCATTTGTACCACCTAATCTATCCCGGTTGATCGTCCTCTTTACCCGACGCTATGCCACAGCCAGTCATCAGCATCCGCGGCGCGCGCGTCCATAATTTGAAAAACATCGACCTGGATATTCCGAAGAACCAGCTGGTGGTGTTCACTGGCATCTCGGGTTCCGGGAAGTCCAGCCTGGCGTTCGACACTCTTTACGCCGAAGGGCAGCGCCGTTACGTGGAATCGCTGTCGTCGTACGCGCGGCAGTTTTTGGGCGTGATGGATAAGCCCGATGTGGACCGTATCGAGGGCTTGTCGCCCGCGATCGCCATCGACCAGCGCACGGCGTCGGCCAATCCGCGTTCTACGGTCGGCACCATGACCGAGATCTACGACTACCTGCGGCTGCTGTTCGCGCGGGTGGGCGTAGTGCACTGTCCGCGCTGTGGGAAGGTGACCCAGCAGCATTCCGCGGCCCAGATCGCAGATGACCTGCTGGCGGCGGCTGCCGACCGCGAGCAGACGTTCGTGCTGCTTTCTCCCCTGCCGGTGACGTCGGCTGCCGACCGCAGCCGCGTGCTGACGGAAGCCGCCAAGGCCGGGTATCAGCAGGTGCGTTTCAACGGCGAGCTGCTGACCATCGCGGTTGCCGCCACACGCCCCAAGGGGAGCGGTGCGGAGCGGTTGGAAGCGGTAGTCGCGTCCGTCACCATCCCGCCGAGCGGCAAACGCAAGGCCTGGCCCCGGGAAACGCTGGATGCCGGCATCCGCGCGGCGCTGGATCTGGGGAACGGTCGGATAGCCGTCATGCCGGTTATTATGGGCAAGGGCCGCAGCGGGGAAGATCTGGTATTCTGCCGTTTCTACCATTGTCCCGATTGCGGCGTGACCTTGCCGCCGATCGAACCGCGGACGTTCTCGTTCAACAGCCCGGCGGGCGCCTGTCCCAAATGCCTCGGCCTGGGCACCAGGCTGGAAGTCGACCCGGAGTTGGTCATGCCCAACCCGCGTCTGACGCTGGCCCAGGGTGCGATCAAGCCATGGGCGCGTAATTTTTTCAATCAAAACTGGTACTGGGAGCTGATGGAGCTGGTCGCCAGGCAGCACGGGTTCACCATGGACACCCCGGTCGGCGAGCTGACGCCCAAAGCCCGCGCGGTGCTGCTGTCGGGGAGCGGCGAGCGATCCTACCCGATCTCCGACGGCAGCGAGAAAACCTTTCCCGGCGTGATGGCGTTGCTGGAGCAGAAATACGCCGAAACGTCGTCGGATTATCTGCGCAAGGAGATCGGGCAGTACATGCGCGTATTCACGTGCCCGGCCTGCACGGGCTGCCGGCTGCGGCCGGAGGTGCTGGGGGTGACCGTTGGCGGCAAAACGATCGCCGAGGTCGCCGCCGGTTCGGTGGACGCGGTGACCGCGTACGTTGCCGCGCTTTCGGGCGGGAACGGCAAGTCCAACGGCCGGCGCAACGGGGTCAGCCCGCTCCCCGCGCGGGAGATGAAATTGGTCCTACTGCTCCTGAAAGAGATCCAGACGCGTCTGAATAACCTGCGCGACGTGGGGCTCAGCTACCTGACACTGGACCGGTCGGCAGTCTCATTGTCCGGCGGGGAGGCGCAGCGCATCCGGCTGGCGACGCAACTGTCGCTCCAGCTGTCGGGGGTGATCTATATCCTAGATGAGCCATCCGTCGGGCTGCACCAGAAGGATAACGCCAAGTTGATCGCCACCCTGAAGCAGCTGCGCGATCTGGGCAACACGGTGATCGTCGTCGAGCACGACCCGATGATGATGGCCGCCGCCGACCAGATCGTGGATATCGGTCCGGGTGCGGGTGAATACGGCGGGCTGGTGGTCGCTCAGGGCACGCTCAAACAGATCATGGCCGCCAAGCAATCGCTGACCGGCCGCTATCTTTCGGGGCGCGAGCAGATCCAAGCCCCGGCGAAGGTCCGGCCCGGCAGCGGCAAGCAGCTGACCGTGGTGGAGGCGTCGGAATTCAACCTCAAGCATGTGACCGTCGCCATACCCTTGGCGACCCTGACGTGCGTTACCGGGGTGTCGGGTTCCGGGAAATCCACGCTGATGCTGGACATCCTGGTGCGGGCGCTCTCCCAGCATTTTTACCGCGCCAAGGAGCGGCCGGGCGCGCACAAGAAGATCGAAGGACTGGAGCACATCGACAAGGTCATTTCCATTGATCAGTCGCCGATCGGCCGCACCCCGCGTTCCAATCCCGCCACCTACACGGGCCTGTTCACCTACATCCGCGACCTCTACGCCGAAACGCCGGAGGCAAAGATCCGCGGCTACGACGTGGGCAAGTTCAGCTTCAACGCCCGCGGGGGGCGCTGCGAGCACTGCGCCGGCGACGGAGCGGTGCAGATCGAGATGCAGTTTTTGCCCGACGTGTTTTTGCCCTGCGAGTATTGCCATGGGCGGCGCTACAAGCCGGAAGTGCTGGAGATCCACCGTAACGGCAAAAACATCGCCGACGTGCTGGATCTGTCCGTCGACGAGGCTTATGAATTCTTCCACCGTCATCCCATCATCCGTGAAAAATTGCAGACGCTGCGCGACGTCGGCTTGGGCTACCTGAAGCTGGGGCAGCCGGCAACGACGTTGTCGGGCGGCGAGGCGCAGCGCGTCAAGCTGGCGACGGAATTGTCGCGCCGCGCCACCGGCCGCACGCTCTACATTTTGGATGAACCGACGACCGGTTTGCATTTCGACGATATCAAGCGGTTGCTGGCCATCCTCAACCAGCTGGTGGATAAGGGCAACACGGTGTTGGTCATCGAGCATAATTTGGACGTCATCAAGTGCGCTGACTGGGTGATCGACCTGGGGCCGGAGGGGGGCGATAAGGGGGGCGAACTCGTCGCGGCCGGCACGCCGCGGCAGGTTTCCGCCGTCAAGCGCAGTTTCACGGGCCAGTACCTCAAGGAGGCGATGGCCACCCGCGCGGCGGCGGCCTAGGCGGGGAGCAGTGGCGGCGGTACAATGGGTGTATGCGGCGCGGGAATCCCCAAAAAATCGAACGCAAATGGCAAAAGCGCTGGGCCGCGGGGAAACTCGACCGGGCGGCAGATTTTGATCCGCGGCCGAAGTTTTACGGTTTGGTCGAGTTCCCATATCCGTCCGGCGAAGGCCTGCATGTCGGGCATCCGCGGTCGTATACCGCGATGGATATTATCTGCCGCAAGCGGAGGATGGAGGGGGTGAACGTGCTTTTTCCCATCGGTTTTGACGCGTTCGGCCTTCCCGCGGAGAACTACGCGGTCAAGACCAAGACCCATCCTGCGGTCACGACGGCCGCCAATATCAAGAATTTCATGCGGCAGCTCAAGGCGCTTGGACTGTCGTTCGATTGGTCGCGCGCGTTTGCCACCACCGAGCCGGAGTACTACCGCTGGACCCAGTGGATCTTTTTGCAGCTCTACCGCCGCGGCCTGGCCTACCGCGCCGAGATCCCTATCAACTGGTGCGAGAATTGTAAGATCGGGCTGGCCAATGAGGAGGTGGTGGACGGGCGGTGCGAACGGTGCGGCGGGCCGGTTTCCAAGCGCACGAAAGCCCAGTGGCTCCTGCGAATCACCGCCTACGCCCAGCGCCTGATCGACGACCTGCAGCTGGTGGATTACCCCGAGCGGGTGCGCCAGTCGCAGCTGAACTGGATCGGCCGTTCCGAGGGGGCGGAGATCACGTTCCCCGTGCGGGCCAATGGTGCCACACCCTCCGGTGCACTGACGGTCTTCACGACCAGGCCCGACACCATTTTCGGCGCCACTTTCATGGTGGTCGCGCCCGAGCACGCGCTCCTCGCCCAGCATGCGGCCGTGCTCAAGAATCAGGATGAAATCCAGCGCTACGCGCAGGCCGCGCGGAGCAAGTCGGACTTGGAGCGCACGGACCTAGCCAAGTCAAAGACCGGCGTCCGGCTGGATGGGCTTTCCGCCGTCAATCCCGCGACCGGCAAAGAGATCCCGATCTTCGTTGCCGACTACGTGCTGTCCAGCTATGGGACCGGCGCGATCATGGCCGTCCCTGCGCACGACCAGCGCGATTTCGAATTCGCCCGCGCCTACCAGTTGCCGGTCGTTCCCGTGGTCGCCGACCCCGCGGGGAATGGGGCGCCGTTGACGGCGGCCTACGTTGCCACGCAGGGAGGCACCATCATCAACTCCGGCCAGTTCAACGGGCTGCTGGTCCCCGAAGCGGTTTCCAAGATCACGGCGTGGCTGGAATATCGGGGCGTCGGCAAGCGGGCGATCACCTATAAACTGCGTGATTGGGTATTCTCTCGGCAGCGCTATTGGGGAGAGCCGATCCCCCTGGTCTACTGCCATTCCGACGAGTGCCGCAACCGGCGGCTGGCAAGCGGCGAGAACACGCCGGGCGTCCACATGGTGATACTGGACGGCCGCGAGCATACGGTCGTACCGCTGCCCGAAGACCAGCTCCCCCTGGAGCTGCCCAAGGTCAAGCGATATGAGCCGACTGCCACGGGGGAATCGCCGCTGGCGGCCGTGGGCAAGTGGGTTGCGGCCACCTGCCCGCAGTGCGGGGGGGTGAGCCGCCGCGAAACCGATGTCATGCCGAATTGGGCGGGCAGCAACTGGTATTTTTTGCGCTACACCGACCCGGAGAATGGCGAGCTGCTCGCGGACCCGAAGAAACTCCGCTACTGGCTGCCGGTGGATTGGTACAACGGCGGCATGGAGCACACGACGTTGCACCTGCTGTACTCGCGCTTCATTTATAAATTCTTGTGGGACATTGGCGCCGTACCCCCGGAGTGCGGTCCGGAACCGTACAAGAAACGGACGTCGCACGGGCTCATCCTGGGCGCGGGCGGAGAAAAAATGTCGAAATCACGCGGCAACGTGGTCAACCCCGATACGGTGATCGCGGAGTACGGAGCGGACGTTTTGCGCGTCTACGAGATGTTCATCGGGCCGTTCGACCAGCCGTCGCCGTGGGACACCAAGGGGATCATCGGCGTGAAGCGATTCTTGGACGGCGTGACGGAGTATGTCGCGTGGTGGACGACCGCCGCCAAGTTCCCGGAAGCTTCCGACCTTGATCAGGCGCTGCAGCCCGCGGTTCGTAAGATCGGCGAGGACATTGAAGCCATGCGGTTCAATACCGCCGTGGCTGCCCTGATGATCGCGCGCAACGCGTTGTCGGCTGCCCGCCAGCATGCCCAGGGCGCGCAGCGCGCCAGTCTTTCCCAGTTGGAAACGTACCTCCTGCTCTTGGCGCCGTTCGCGCCGCACCTCGCGGAGGAGTTGTGGGAGGCGCTTGGGCACAAGCATTGCGATCGTTCCCACCGCGGCAGTATCTTTAGCCAACCCTGGCCGCGGTATGAAGCGTCAAGAGCGCAGGCTGCCACGGTAACGGTGGTGGTGCAGGTGAACGGGAGAGTGCGCGACAAGGTCATTATGCCCGCCGGTACCGGTGAGAAGGAGGCGGTTGTCCAGGCGCGACAGTTACGGAACGTCCAGCGCTATCTGGCGCAGTCGGCCGCAGTGCGCGTCGTGTTCGTGCCCGACCGGCTGATAAATTTTGTCACGTCATGAGGCTTGCCGTATCGAAGCTGGCAGCAATTGCCAGCGCGGGTGCCATCGCATCGTTCGCGCTGACCGCGTGGGCGCTGCCGCCGTTGTGCCCGCCTGATATTTTGACCTGCGGTAATCCGACGCCGGGGACCGGCGGCGACGGTGACGGCGACGGAGTGACCGTCGCCCAGGGCGACTGCGACGACGCGAATCCGCTGCGGTCGCCGCAGCTGCCAGAACGTTGCGGGAATGCCATTGATGACAATTGCGACGCCATGGTGGACGAGCCCGCCTGTGTGCCGCTGACCGTTGCCGCCATCACCGACCTGGCGGCGACGACCATCCGCGCCGTTTCCATTGACCTCGCGTGGACCGCAGTGCCGCTGACGCCGCTCCCCGGCGTGACCTACCGCTACGACTTGCGCAGTTCCCTCACCCCGTTCGATACGGCGACCTGGGATAGCGCCACCGCCTTGTCGGGTGTGCCGTTGCCTGGGCAGCCGGGCGGACGGGACGCGTATACCGTCATCGGCTTGCAGCCGGGAACGCTGTACTACTTCGGGGTTCGCGTAACCGAAAACGCTGGCTCCGTGGTCGCCCAGTCGCTGGTCATCTCGGCGTTGACGCTGCCGCCCGACGCCAGCACCCCCGACGGGCAGGGGACGGCGTTCGACACGGTCCCGCCCCAGCCGGTAGCCGACCTGTACGCGGTGCCGGGGTACGGGGATATCACGCTGCGTTGGACGATGCCGGCAGATCCCCAGATCGTACGCGTAGCCATCGTGCGCACGAGCGGCAGCACCCCCTCGGGCCCGGCCGACGGCACCAACGTATTTCTCGGCAGCGGCACGAGCGTCGTGGATACCGCGGTCGCGGTCGGTACGACCTATACGTACGCCGCCTTCACCTACGACCATGCCGCCAACGTTAGCGCGCCCGTCGTCGTTTCCGCAGCGCTCTTGCCTCCGCCGTCGGACGGCAGCCTCGTGACGGATGGCAGCGGAACCATCTTTCTGGTGGAGGGCGGAAGCCTGCTGCCGCTCGAGAGTATGGTCACCCCCGAGGAGCTGGGCCTCTCCGGCGATGATATTCTGCTGGTCCCCGCCAGCGCTCTCGCGGGCTTCACCCGCGGCAGCGTGCTGACGGTGCGTGGTGAAGAGTTGCTCAAGCGCATGGACCCTGACCACGACCGGTTGCGGAACTACGATGAGCTCCAGTACGGGACCGACCCGGGTAACCCGGACACCGACTACGACAGCTACGACGACGGTCAGGAAGTAGCCGCGGGCTACGACCCGTTGCTGCCGCCGAAAGCCCGCCGTGTCGATCGGGGGCTGGTTTCCCGCGTGGCCGGTAAGATCCTGCTGCAGGTGGACCGGCACGGCGAGGCATGGTGGGTGCATCCCACGCGCGGCGAACGCTACTACCTCCGGAACGGGAAGATCGCCTATGCGGCGATGCGCTACTTAAGTCTGGGCGTAAGTACGGCTGACCTGGCCAGGATTCCCCGCGCGGGCACCGATGACCGTGGCGACGCTGCGCTGGTCAAGCGCTTGTCCGGCAATATCCTGCTATCCGTCGACGAATCCGGCGAGGCGTGGTACCTCGATCCCGTGGACGGCCATCGCTACTACCTGCGGGATGGCGACGCGGCCTATTGGCTGATGCGGTATCGCAGCCTGGGGGCGACCACCGCAACTTTGGAAAAAATTCCCATCGGCACGCTGCGGGGAAAACTGCGGTGAACGCGGATGAATGGGGGATCAAGAATCGTGAATCGGGAATGGGTAGTTGCCTTCCTCGATTCCCAATTCTTTATTCCTGATTCTCTGCGCGTTCATGACCGCACGTTTCGTACTTGACTATCCGGACCAATCTGTTTGGGACGCGTTCGTGACACAACACGCCGGTCCCGACGGAGGGCTTCTCCAGTCGTTCGGGTGGGGAGAGGTGCAGCGCGCCTACCGCCGCCCCGTGCGCCGCGCGGCGTTGGTGGAAGGGCAACGTTTGGCCGCCGGTTGGCTGCTGGTCGAACACGCTTTACCGCTCCACCGTCGCTACTGGTATTGCCCGCGGCCGTGCGTACGGGGTGACGCGCTGGAGGAGCTAGTTGTAGCGACCAAAGCTGCCGCACGCCGGGCTGGTGTGGTTTTTATGCGGGTGGACGCTCCGGCCAGCACCGCATGGGCTGCTCCCGGCTTTCGGCCCGTGCCCGGCGCGGTGCAGCCGCGAGAGGAGCTGCTCATCGACGTGCGAAAATCGTTGGACGCCATGCTTTCCGCGATGAAGCAAAAAACCCGCTACAACATCCGTTTGAGTCATCGCCATGGGATACGCGTGCGGGAAGTTGCCGTTGACTCCACGACGTTCGAGGATTTTTGGCGCTTGCTTTCCGCCACCGCGACCCGCCAAGGCATCCGGCCACATCCGCGGGGTTACTACCAGGAAATTGTCCGTATGCTCCCCGCAGTGCATCTGCTGGTGGCGCAGGGGGGAGGGGTAACGCTGGCGTGCGCCCTGCTGGCAGAGTTCAACGGCGTGCTGACCTTTTTGCACGGCGGCAGCGCGGATACGCAGCAGGAGCTGATGGCGCCGTACGCACTGCACGCCGAGTCTATTGCGCTCGCGCAGCGTCGCAACTGCCGCGCCTACAATTTCGGCGGCGTTTCCCAGACCAATCCGGCGTGGGCAGGCATCACCCGCTTCAAGCAGGGGTTCGCGCCGGACACGGCGTTCACCAGGTATGGCGGGCTTCACGAATTGCCGGTGCGTTCATGGGAGTACGCGGCGTATCGGATGGCGGCGCTTGTTCGCCGGTAGTTTATCCACACGGAAGAAAATGCAGCCGTACACGCAGTAATTTTGTGGTATAATAAACAACGGGATAATTTTTTAAACCAAGCAACCTATGCGGCAGGTGGCGATCAAAACAAAGACCCGTGTGTCGGCGGAGCCGTCGCTGATCGTCACGCAGGTGATCCTGGCGGCGGCATTGGCCGTTCCTCTCGGCGTATTTGCCGCGGCGTTAGGCGTGATTTCCACGCGCAACAACAGCGGCCAGGTTCGAATTGCCTACTATGCCAGTGCGACCCCGACGCCATCTCCGAGTGCCACGCCAGCCCCGGTTCTAAGCGCGCCGACGAATTTTCAAGTCGTGGAAGTCGGACAGAATCATATTTGGCTGAATTGGGATTCGGTCGCCGGCGCTTCGGCGTACGTGGTGTATAACGGCACCCAGCGTCTGACCACATTTGACGCGAGCGGTTTCCAGTCCGGCTACTTTCTGAATTATCTGACCTCGAATACCACCTACGTGCTGGCCGTGGCCGCGATGGGTGCGGATAGCAAGCAGTCGGGAAAAACTCCGTCCAAGACTGTGTCGACCGCTCCGGCAAAAGATAAGTGCGAGGGGACCAAACTCGTGGAGGGCTACTCAAGCTCTATTTACCCACAGTGTAACGATACGAACGGGAATCAGGTTTGCGCGCGGGCCGCATCTGATCTTGCCGTTAAAGTCGCCGCAGTAACTTGCGATTCCCCGTGTAAAAAATACTACACACCGGAGCCCCCGCATCAAGATGGTGCGCACTGCAACCCCCTTTCTCAGGCCGCAATCGACCTCATTAAAAAGTGGACCGGATTTGACGCCAGCAACTACAAAATGGTTACCTGTAAAAAATGGGTAACCGTGTACTGTGCAGTCTCGGCGCCTGAAGGAGCTACGGCGGCGCCGTAGTGGTAACGTTCTAACTCTTCCTTGGGGCGGCTGCGGCCGCCCCTTGTGTTGCCAGGTATGCAAAAATTGCTCCAACCGCCCTTGACGATGCCGGTGGGCGGCGCCGCGCTTGCTCGGGCGGGTCGGGTCTTGCGGCGTGGCGGTGTGATTGTCTATCCGACGGATACCGCCTACGCTTTGGGTGGGCGCTACGACGTGGGGGCGGTAACGCGCCGCGTGCTGGACATCAAAGGCCGTCGCGACAGAAAATTCACTTTGGTGGCCGCCAGTTTGGCGCAGGTGCGGCGACACTTCCGTTTGCCGCCGGCAGCGCTGGCGTTGGCGCGTCGTTCCTGGCCGGGGCCGCTTTCCATTGTTGTTAGTCGGCGTCTTGCAGTCCGCGTGCCCGCCTACGCCGTTGCGCGACGCCTGGCCCAGTTGGCCGGCGCGCCGCTGATAGCGAGCTCCGCCAACCGCACCGGCGGTCGTACACCATACCGTTTTTCCGCTGTGTATGGCCAATTTATCGGCGCGCAGCCCGACCTGCTGCTGGACGGCGGCACGCTGCCAAAAAGAAAACCGTCAACCATCGTACGGGTTGACGGGAGGGGGAGGGTTGAAGTAGTGCGGCAGGGCGCAGCCTTGGTTTAACGTCCGATGCCGACCTGGACGGGAATTTGCGGTGCGAGCATCAGCGCTTTCAGCCATCCGCCCGCGCGCGGTATGCTCCCGCCGCCACGGTAGAGGTAGCCATTGGGGACGCAGATATAATTCTGTCCAGGGGTGCCGCCCGCAGGTGTAAATAATATTTCCGTATAGCCACCGCACGCCCCGGCCAACAGGTTGGAGCAGAGCTGACAGTTGGGACAGCGCTCCTCAATGGGCTCGAGCACGCAGGGCTCTGCTTTCGTGATTCTCCCACCCACCCGGATGCCAATCGCGTTGACCGATTGGTAGGCAATCAGTGAACTGGCGACGATGGTCGTTGCCATGATGATACCAAGCGCCACCCCCAGGTGCAGCCTCGCAAAAAGTATCTTTTTCATACTATCGCAAGTATAGCATGGGCCCAGACCCTCGTCAGCAATATGCTGCAGTTGACCGATAAGGAAGTCCTCGCGGCTTTGTGCCGCCGCTTTGGCGTACGTCCGAGCGCCGATGCCGGCCAGAATTTCATGGTGGATGAAGCAGCGCTGGTGGCAGTCGTTGCGGCGGGCGAACTGTCATTGCACGATGTCGTTTTGGAGGTCGGCCCGGGTTTTGGCACGTTAACGCAGGCGCTGGCGAAGCACGCCGGCCGGGTCGTTGCCATTGAGGCGGATCCGACGCTTATTGCGGCGGCGCGAGAACTGCTGGCGGGCCGAACAAACGTTACCCTGCACCAAGGGAATGCGCTGCGAATGGACTGGCTTGCGCTTGGCGTGCCCGAGGGGTTCAAAGCGATCAGCAATCTGCCCTACGGGATCACCGGGAGGTTTCTGCGGCGTCTCTTGACGCAGTCACCGCGGCCGTCGCGCGCCGTCCTGATGGTGCAACGCGAGGTGGCCGAGCGCATGACCGCACCGCCGGGGAAGATGAGCGTGCTTTCCGTGCTGTGTCAGCTGCACGCCGACGTAGAGATCGTTGCCCAAGTACCGCGAGAAAGTTTTTGGCCCGTGCCGGCGGTTGATTCCGCGGTGGTAAGTCTGCGCGTGCGTTCGCTTCCCGACCTGGTAACGTTGTGCGGCGATGGGCTTGCGGCGGAAACCGTGCTGCGGATGTGCAAGATCGGGTTTGCCTCGCGCCGTAAAACGCTGGCAAACAACTTGCGCGCGTGGGCCGCTCTTTCCGCAGCGCAACGGCAGGGCAAATTGTCGGTGGACGAGGTGATTAGGGCTTGCGATTTGGCGCCAAATGCCCGTGCGCAGGAGCTTTCCATGCGTCAGTGGATAACTCTTGCCAAAAAGGCAAAAAATTATCTTAATTAAGGCCCTTCCGGGGGTCTTTTTTTGTTTCCGCAAGGCCGGAAATTTGTTATAATTGCTTCATATTCTGGGGATGGTTTACAAACCCCGTATTTTGGGAGTTTTTGAAGCGCATATTTTTTATATTGAGACGGTAAAAAAGGGGCGGTAGGTGGTCATTGCGACGTGCCGCAGGCGACGTGGCAATCTCGTTTCTGGTTTGACGCTGAGATCGCTTCGCTCACGCTCGCAATGACGAAAGGCATTTTTCTACACTCTCATATTTGAGCGGGCAAGAATGGCTTTGAGCGGACAAAATTCGGAAAATACGCTGACGGTGCTGGAGGAAATTTACCGTCAGTCAGGGAGCGATCCCGCGCATTCACGTCCCAGGGCGAAGGGCCACCGGCGTTTTCGTTTCGCCAATGCCGTGGCACCGCTGACCATCGGGTTTGGCGTTTTGACGTTGGCGGTGGGCGTGGTGCAGCTCCGCGCCAGCCTGCGATTTCCGCTGGCAAGGATAGTAAATCAGGTGCCGCCGAGTTTGACCGATTTTACGGCGTTCAACCCCGCAACGTTGGCGCTCGGCCAGGCGCCGGATACCGACGGCGACGGTTTGACCGACCCGGAGGAGCAGGCACTGGGCACGTCGGCCTATCTTGAAGATTCGGATTCCGACGGGCGTCGCGACCGTGATGAGGTCACCGCGGGCACAGACCCGAATTGCCCCGAAGGGCAAACTTGTGTGGCGGCGGCCGGGCCGGACACGGCGGCAACCCCGGCGGCCGTTCCTCCCGCCAGCGCTCCGGGATTTGACCCCGTTGCGGTCCGCGACCAGCTGCGGCGCGCGGGGCTGTCCGAAGAATTGCTGGCCGGATTTTCCGACCAGCAGCTGGAAGAGGTGTATCGCGAGGTGGTCAACGAGCAGGGAACGGGGGCTCCCGCCGGCCCGGGAGTCACGCTCCCGTCGGTTGAAGCGCAGCTGCCCAAGGGGGAAGACCTGCGGCAGTTGCTGTTGCAGCAAGGGATGCCCAAGGATTCTTTGGACCAGCTTTCGGATGACCAGTTGCAGCAGATGCTCCAGGAGGTCATCGCGGGTGATACTAACGCCCAGGCGCAATGAAGTCACGGTGGCCATCGGGTCGGAACCTGCGCTGGCGAAAACGTCTGGCCGCAGTGCTGTTAGCGTTAACGGCGTTGCAGGGCGTCGTTCCTGCGCTGCCCGCCTACGCCCAGGGTGAGGGATTTTCGAGCGGTAGCGGTGAGGGTTTCTCTTCCACCGAGGGATTTTCTTCCTCCGACTCCGGCGAGGCGTTCTCCGGGGCCACGGATCCCACGGCGGTCAAGAGCGAGGACGACCGGGGGTTTTTCCAAAAGGCATGGGAATGGATCCAGGAGAAGCTAGAAAAATTCGCCAAAACTGCCGCCGCGGTGGCGTATAAGCAGGCGTTGAGTTATTTCCTCAAGCGGCTGGCCGTGGATACGGCAACGCAACTGGCCGAAGGCGGCAAAGGAAAAAAACCGTTGTATGAAACCGAGGGCTGGGGCGCCTACCTGTCGCGGGTCGGCGACTCGGCCGCCGGCCATTTCATCCAGTCGTTTGCTGAGGGCGTCGGGCTGCCCAACCTGTGCCGACCGAAATTCAACTTGAAATTAAAGCTGTCCTTGGGCCTTTTGGACGCCGCGCACCCGCCGGAGGAACCGGCCTGTACGTTCACGCAATTGGCCGACAACTGGGAGCAGTTCATCGACAACCCGCCCAAGCTCGACCAGATCATCCATGATTCGTTCTCGCCCAACCAGAACGATTTCGGCATCGGCATCGGGGTGTGGTCGAGTTTCTATACCAAGCAGGCCGAGGAACATGAGGAGCAGATCTTGAGCCGGTTGGAAAGCCAGGGCCTGAAGCCCGTGGTGGATATCGCCGGCAACATCTTGACCCCTGGGTCGCTGATCAAGGAGTGGACCGCCGATGCCTTGAGCCCCGAAACGCTGGGCGACGTGTACTTCACCTACACCGGCGAGGCCGTGGCCGACGCGGTGAACGCGTTCAGTTCCACGCTGGTTTCCAAAATGCTGCAGCGGCTGTACACCAAGGGATTTGGCGGCGGCAGCAGCAAACCGGACAAGTTCAGCTGGAGCAAATTGGAAGGCCTGCGCTCGCCCACCGCCGACCCCAACGCCTTGCGGACCGACGCGCGCCAGGATTTCGAATCGTTTTTTTCCACGAACCTGGCCATCGGCGACCCGCGTCTCAACCGGATGGACGTGACATCGCTCCTCGTCGGTGACGGCGTTATCAACCAGTCATTCAAGACCGCTATTGACCGCAAGCTGACCGTGCGGCAGGCGATCCAAGAGGGGCTGCTGTTTGCTGACGGTCCGGGCGCCACCTTCGGCTACACCCGCGCCGGGACGCAGCCGAACGCCAACGAGGGCTACGCGCATTCGGCGCTGGTCATCCTGCGCAAGTACCGCATCCTGCCGGTCGGCTGGGAGCTGGCGGCCGCCTACGTCGGGCAGCTGGAACAGCGGCAGGCCTACTCGCTTAACGACGTCATTCGCGCCTTCGGCAATCCCGACTCCCCGTTCTACGGGCTGGTGGACGACGGCTGGGTGCTCAAGGCCCCCGAGACCTACTGCCGGCTGACCGGGCCGGGAGATAAGTTCACCAGCGTCTACTCCCGCGAAGAGACGATCGTGCAGCGCAACAAGCCCGCCGACCCGGTGACCGGGCAACTGCCCAGTTACCAATTCGAACGCCGGACCGTCTCGCGCGAGAATACCTGCACCGATACGCGGTCCTGCATCGTTGAGGACGCGAGCGGCACCTGCCGCGCGTACGGCTTGTGCACGCAGGAAACGCCGGTCTGGAAATTCGCCGGGACCCAGTGCCCGCCGCAGTACGACAGTTGCCGCAGCTATGAGGACGACGCCAATCGGGCCGTCAGCTACCTGGGCGACACCTTGGATGCCGGTGGCTGCGATGCGAACTCCGTCGGGTGCCAGTGGTATTGCCGTGATTTCAATGTGGGCTCCGGGGTCTGGTCGTGCGTCAGCGAGGCTGAGCGCGTGCGCAAGCCGTGCCAGCAGCTGGGGCGCTGCAGCGTGGGCGGCCGCGCCTGCGCCCAGGATGCCGAGTGCCCGCGCGGGGAAACCTGCCAGGGAGCAAGTTGTCTGGGGACCGATGTGGGGACGGGTATCAGCTGCCAAATTCCCTACGGTGCGGTCGCCTGTACGGTGCCGCGTTGCGGGGCGGCGGAAAGTTTTGTTGGCAACAGCGGATTTGAAACCGAGAGCGCCGATCTGAGCGCGCAGGCGGGCCGCGTGGCCTTTGCGGCCGGCTGGTCAACCAATGACGTGGTCGGCGGCGGCAGCCGCTGGCAACGGATCTCCGGCGTCAACAACCAAGTGGCGGCCGGCAATTACGCGGTGCGCATCGACCCCGACGGCACCGCCGCCCAAATGGTCGCGCAATCCGATCCGATTTCCGTGCCGGCGGCCGCGAACCCGCCCTATACCTTGACCGCGCGCATCTACAGCACGCTGCAGTTCGGCCGCGCCTACGTCGAGGTGGTGCCGTCCGCGAGCGGCGGCTGCAGTACCATCGATGTCGATTACGCCAAGGGCCAGTGGGCAACCGTCAGCTGCACGACCTCCGACCCGCTGGCGGGCGGAAGCGTGCGCTTGGTAGTTGAAGCGGTTGCCGGCATCAACCCGGTCGGCACTGTCTGGTTCGATGAAGTGCGGCTGGAACGGGCCTGCCCGCTGCAGGACGTGACCGTGTACCTCGAGGGCACCCAGGATGCCGACGGCAGCAAGCTGTATTTTGACCGTGATATTTCCAGCTGCAGCCAGGAGGAAAGCGGTTGCCGCGCGCTCATCCCGACCGGCCAGGGGGCGGTCAACCTCCTCTACAATTCCAGTTTTGAAGCCTGGCCTGACCCGTCCAGCGACTTCCCACCGAACTGGGTACGGCATCCTGGGGATACCGCGGGCGATCCCGTGGCGCGCGAAACGGAAGGCGCGGCGTTCGGCGGTAATTTCCTCCACTACACCGACAGCGAGGCCGCCACGAGCGATTTTCGCACTGCGGTTTTGCCTCTCCTGCAGCCCGGTACCACCTACCAGGTGGCATTTTTCGCCAAAGCCAACACCGCCAATACGGACTGGCGGGCGTGGCTCGACAGCGTGGATTCGGCCGGCACGGCGAGCAATTTAGAATTGATCGCGGACGGGTTGGGAATCTGCGACGCGGGAACAAATCCGGCTTGCCGGCGCGAGTCTGATTGCGCGGCCGCCGGGGCTGGGAGCTGCCATAGTGCACTTCCGTTGACCACGGAATGGCAGCGTTTTCTCTTTGAGCCCGTGGAAGCGCCCAATGCCCATCGCGAGTTCCGGCTGCGGCTGGGTTCTTCGGCGGCCAGCGACATTGCACTGGACGGCGTGCAGATCGCGGCGGTCGCGCCCCGCGCCGAGCCCGCGGCGCTCGCGTACGCCGATTACATCAGCAATCCCGCCACGTATCTCAAGACGCCCCCCGCGTATCTGGGGTGCACCGGTGACCCGCAGACCGACCACTCTGCCTGCAGCCGCTACAGCCAGGTTTGCCGCGCCGACGAGGTCGGCTGCGAACGCTACACGCCGACCAACGGCGAGCCGCCGTTGCCGGGCATCACTACGGCGGGCGACCAGTGTCCGGCCGCCTGCGTGGACTACAGCGCGTTCTCGCAAACGGCGACCTATTTTGCGGACGCGATCCCGAACACCGCCAACCCAGATTTTCTTTACTTTATTGCCCGTACCGCCCGGGCCTGCGAAGCGCGCTATGCCGGCTGTGAGCAGTTCACCAACCTGGATGAGGTTGCGAGGGGCGGCGAGGGGCGCGGCAGCTATACCTACTTGCGCCAGTGCACCAAGCCTGACGCCAATGTTTGTCGCACGTACTATACGTGGGTCGGCTCCGAGGTGAACGGCTACCAGCTGAAGAGTTACACGCTGCGCCGCGATGTTGCCGACCGCGCCGGGGGCGCTGCGAACGGCGATCTCGAAGAGCCGGACATCGCGCCCATTCCGCAGGATCTGTACTTGGGCCAATGCGTGGACGCCGAAGATGCGGCCAGCAACCCCAACTGCCGCGAGTTCCATGCCACCAATGGCGGCGTCTACTACCGGTTGCTGCGCCAGACGGTCGCCTGCTCGGATACGTGTCATCCGTTTCGGCTCATTGATTCGTCGCAGACCGTGTGCCAAGACAGTGGCGGGTATTGGGGTGTGTGCGGCGATGACACCGACGCCGACGGAGATATCGATACGCCGCTTGTCGACTGCCTGGCGCAGGGCGGCATGCAGCTGGTGGGCGGCAGCGATTGTTTCTTGCAACAAGCCACGTGTCTAGCCATCGCCGGTCAAGAATTTGAAGCCCGCAACGAGTGCATTTATCAGGCGGTACCCAGTGAAAGCATCTCCTGTCCTGCGGCGCAGGCCGGTTGCCGGGAATACCGGGGCAACGCCGGCGGCAACCTGCGCACGGTGTTTTTCGACGACTTTGAAGATGGCGATACCTTGGGGTGGACGGCGGGCAGTATTTCTAGCGACGCGGTAACCATCGGCGGCCACTCGATCTCGGGCATGACGCTGCAGACCATGATCCGGGCCGTGGCCTGCAGCAACGCCCTGGCTCCCTGTACGGCGGGGTCAACCACTGACTGTTTTGACGCCACGACCGAGCCCGATACCTGCCGGCTGTTCAATGCTGGCCAGGAGTGCCGCGCGCAAGATGGCGAGGCTGGGTGTGGGTTCCTGCGCGAGCGCATCACGGCCGGGCGGAATTACCAGCTGACCTTCTGGGCCAAGGCGCAGTCGGGCGTTGCCACCGTGGATGTAACCATGGCTGGGGTAGATTGCGGCCAGGGAGGAGCGACGTGTACCTTGTTGGACGATCAGCGGGTGGTGACGGATTGGGAGGAGTATACCTCCCCGCCGATCCTCGTTTCCAGCGTGAGTCCGATCGCCATGCTGCAGTTCGTGGTGACGGCGGGCGGTCTCCCGATCTCGGTGGACTTTGTTGCCTTGACCGAGGTGCAGGAGTACAGCTATTTGATCAAGAATTCCTGGCGTACGCCGCAGATCTGCGATACTGACCCGACGCTGGACGCGCGGCGGTTCCCCGCGCCTAATTCTCCGCAGTTCGCGCTCGGCTGCCAGGAGTACGCGACCAGTAAGGGGCAAGTGACCTATTTGAAATCGTTCGAACGGCTGTGCCGCGACAGCTCCGTGGGCTGCGAAGAATTTGTGGACACGAAGAATTCGACGAGCGCGCTCTCGGAGCAGTTCAACATCGGCCATGCCCAGGCAGGAGTGACCGTGCCAGCCGACACATTAGCGTACTATGTGCGCGACTTGAGCAAGGAGTGCGCGGCCTCGGCAGAAGGCTGCCAGGCGTTCGGGCTGCCGCTCCAGGACGCGCGTGGCCAAATCAGCGGGTACCAGACGCGTTATCTCATCAACGATCCGGAGCGGTACGGGGTAACCTTGTGCACCGAAGACCAGGTGGGCTGCCGCGAGTATGTCTCGCCGCAGGTTGGTACCGTCTACTTCCGCGATCCAGGTGCACGCACCTGCGAGTACAAGCAGATCCCGCACCGTCAGGATTTCGGCTGGTTCATTGCGGGCAGCACCTCATCGGTACCCGACTGCCCGGCCATTACCACGCGGTTTGGCCAAACACAGCCGGGTAAGACCTGCCAGGGTGGCGACCTTGAGGGCCAGATCTGCACCAGCGACGCGGATTGCAGTTTCAAGGTGTGCCGCGGCGGCGGGACCTTCGAGGGTGCGCGGTGCGACAGCAATATCGATTGTGGCACGGGGGTCTGCGAAACATCGGGCGGCGACTGCCGCACCTGGGTCGGCCAGTGCCCGGCCGAGTACGCCAGCTGTACCGCCTACGTGGATCCGATGTCCGATCCGCAGGCGGGGATGCTGCCCAATAGCAACTTCGAAGGGTTCTTCCGCGTCTGCAGCCATGATACACAGACCGTCTGCCGTTTGGATGGCGACTGCTCGGCGGCCAGCGGCGGGTTGCGGTTCTGCGCCAACGGTACTCCCTGCGGTGGGCCCCCAGATTGCGGCGGCGAGGCGTGCGAGCTTTCCACCTGCAGCGTGAGCAAGCTGAATTCGTGGAATTTGGCAGGATCCCCCGCCGACCATCAGCGCGGCGAGGGGGTTAATCGCAGTTCCGCGGTGCGCGTGACGGCGCCCACGCCGGCGGGGACCGAGGTCCGACAGAGCCTCGGGTTGACCGGCGGCACGCTCTATACGGTCACTGCATCGGTGAAGAATTCCGCGCGCGATGCGTCCATCGTCGTGACCACCGCGGACGGCAGCAAGCGCCCGATCTTCACGCAATTCGACCATTCGGTGGCGATCTTCTCCAATGGCGTGCTGGCTCAACGCGGCGACACGGTGGTGCTGCCGGTCGGCGGCGTCACCGAATCGGCGTACCGACGCTTCACCGGCCGATTCTTCGCCCAGGAGAGCGACCGGGCGGTGACCGTAAAGATCACCAACGCCGGCACGTATGATGACGTGGACCTCAAGCCGACGGGGGTCTACCACTATTTGGCCGACAGCATCGAACGCAGCTCCTGTAACGGAGTATACGATCCGGCCCAGGGGTGCGTGTTGGTGAACGACACCTCCGATCCGACGCTCAAGTACAGCACGTCGGCAACCGTTGCCGGTCAGCCGCCGTCGGTCTGCCAGCCCCAGCAGTGCCTCGGCGGGACGCGTCCGGGGGCGGGCTGCACCTCGGATGGCGAGTGCGGCGCGGGTGGCATCTGCCGGCCCGGCACCTGCGACAGCAATTTGTTGGTGAAAGTCACGCCCGACCGCACCTGCGCGCGCTGGCTGGATTGCATCTCCAGCCGCAAACAGGTCAGCTTCCGCACCGGCCAGGTCCAGGAATTCTGCCAGCAGATCGCGACCTGCGACCGGCTGGACCCGATCTCTGGGCGCTGCTCCAGTTATCCGACCGAGGAATTACAGGCGTTGACCTTTGACGCCGGCAGCGTGCAGCTGGCGCAGTTCTTCAGCGGCTACGCGAAAGTCGGTTTCCAATGGGACGCGGATACCAAAGTTGATGGGTATTTCCCGTACGGCGTGATGACCCAGCGCAAGGTCTGCGTGGCCGGCAACCGCGGCGCCGCGTGCCTGGAGGATGCCGATTGCCATACCGGCGACGAGCGCGACGGCGTCTGCCAGCCCGTGCTGCAGGTCGGCGCCAACGCGGCCGACGATCTCATCTTTGAATCCTGCCGCGTCTACCCGTCGGGCAGCGCGCCGCGCTGGACCGCACGGGCTCCGGTGGATACCGGCGACGAGCCGGCCAAGTCCCAGGTCGTTGATATCAATGACCCGCTGACCGACACGCTGACGGGCAGCTTGCTGTCGCAAACGTCGCTGGCGGAGGCAAGCGAATGCCACTACGTGCAGGGCCGGAGCGAATTCCTCGGCCTCTACGGGTTCTGCGTGGAAAAAGATCCGCGCAGCCCGTACCTGTGCCTTAATTGGCTGCCGGTGGACGAATTGACCGGCGGCTGGGTCGGCATCACTGGCTGGCGCGGCAATCTGCGGGCGCCGACCTACCTGTGCAACGAATCCACTGTCCTGGAAAC
>JAUSGZ010000031.1 GCA_030648715.1 bacterium
CATTCACCCGCCGCGCGGCAACCACCTCGCCGTCGGCGATGGCAAAGACCGGCACGTCTTTGGAAATGTCCGCGTACTCAATATCGTCGCCCGTATGGTAGCCGCGGAAGCGGTCCTGCACGTACTGGCCGTAGACTTTGAAGGTGCGCCGTTCGCGATAGCCGGCGATAGGCAGGACGACCGCGGTGCTGGGGATGGGCGAGGGTTGTGGCGTTGCGGTCGGCTGCAACGCAGGGGTTGCCGACGGTCCGGGGGTGACGGTTGGCGAAACGACCGTCTGCCGATTTGCCGGCACGCAACCGGCGGTAAAGATAACGATGAGGGCGGCAAGTATTATTTTTTTCATATCTTGAGACCGTAAAAAAACATGGTTATTTTTCGAGCGGAGCGAAGCGGAGTCGAGAAGTGAGCAAAATTTTTTGCTTCTCGACAAGCTCGAAGAATAAAATTTTGCTGTAGTGTTCATTTTTCAACCACTCATCTTACTTGGGGGGTAGGGACGATAAGCGGCGGGAAACGTGTTGCCGGTATGGTCCAAAGCGTAAATTGTGGGTCGGCGGCAGTACCGATGACCGCGGTGGGCGTGCTGGAGGCAAGCCCGAGCTGTTGGGCAAACCACTCCGCGCTTTCGGTTCTCTTATCGGTCGTCCGCTCCAAGAGCGTGTTGCCGACGATCAGCAGCACCTGCGTGCCGGTGGCCTGCGGCACGAGCGCAGCAAATTGGCCTTCCTCCAGGGCGGTTTTCAGCCCGTCCGTGGAAACCGCGGTCCAGCCATGGTAGAGCGTGCGCCGCAGAAAGTACCACAGCGGGGTCGGCCAGGCCAGGTCGGCGTCGTACGCGATGACCAGCGGCTTCATTGTTTTTTTGCTGTCGCGCGCATAGCCGCGGTCAATAGCTTTTTGCAGTACGGGGTACTGGACGCTGGCAGCCTGCCGGGGTTTGAATCCATCTATTTGTTGCCGCAGGACGTCATCCAGCTGCTGGTAGCCGAAGCTGCCGCTGTCACGCCGCAGGATGGAAAAACTCCACCGATTGCCGGCCAGGTATTCTGTGGTGAACGTGTTGACCCACGAGTAATAGCCGCCGTAGCCGACCAGGGCAAACAGTCCGGCAACCAATGCCGGCCGACCCCACCCCGGCAGCCGCGGACAAATCTCCACGCCGGAAAGGGCGATGGAGATCAGCAGCCATGGCATGAGGAGTATCAGAAAGCGCGGGCTGGGGCCGATAACCAGCAGGAGCAGCGAAGTCCAAATGATTGCCAGCAGCGCAAACGCCGAATTTTTTTGTTTCCAGTGGAACAGCAGGTAGATGACTGCGAACGCGCCAGTAGCCAGCAGTACGGGGGACGCCGTCTGCCAGAGCGTCGGCACAAAATTGGCAAGGCGTTCCGTAACGGTTCCTATCTCCTTGCCCGGCAAATACCGCCAGGCGGGGACATCAATACCCAGCAGCGTGGACAGCTGCAGGTCAAAGTGCTTGCGGTCCAGGTACAGCGCGATGTTGTAGATGGTCAGCGGCAGCGTAACCAACCCTTGCAGGCCCTGGCCGATCCAGAACGGCTTGGCGTAAAACGCGCGGCGTTCGAACAGTAGCAGGTAGGAAATCGCGAGCGGAAGAAAAACCACGACCGTATACTTGGACATGAGCGCCAGGCCGTACACCGTCCAGACCGCGTACCACAGCCGCGGCCGTTCCAGCGCGCAGAGGAATAGGTAGATTGTCCACAGCAGGAGCGCAAGCGTTACACTTTCCTGCAGGCCAAGCCGCGATGGCCACACCAGGTACAGTTCCGCCGCGCCCAGTGCTGCCGCGGAAAGGCCGACGGCGTCGCTTTTCAGCTTGCGGCCGACCAGATACAGGAGATAGACGACGGCAACGCCGGCCATGGCTGACGGCACGCGCAGCCCCCAGGCGTTCTCGCCCAACAGCCGCAGCGAGAAATGCTGCAGCACGAACGTCAGCGGCGGGTGGTCGTGGAAGGACAGGTGTGCCCACCATGGCAGCGTAGTGTACCACTCCGCCGGCGTGCCCTGTGCTTGCGTGCCTAAAAAGTCCAGGTAGCCCAGCGACCGGATGCCGTAGAACGCTTCGTCCGTCACCACATCGGCGTGGTCCAGCTGCCAGAACCGCAAAAATCCGGCCACCAGGAGGATAGCCAGCAAAATGAGGGTCGCACTCTTGGGTTTAACGCGGGTCATGCGAGTAATGATAGCAACCGTTACTGTTCTTGGCGAAAAAACAGCGATTGTCTCTCTTGACAGCTTATGATTTTTCCAGTAAGGTTGACTATTCGTGTCGTTTTTTTGACAACCCCCAACCGTTCCGAGAATCAGAAATCATGCGAAACACCATTTTGCTCCTTGTGTTACTCATTATGACATCGCTTGCCGTCGGGCAGGATCCGCCACCAGCACCCTCCGCGCCATCGCCCGCGGTGTCTGAACTGTCGCCTCCCGCGTGGGATTGGCGCGACCCACTGCTCTCCGACGACCCCCGCTGGCAGCCGCACGGTCGCGTTTCCTTCACGCTCCAGCAGCGCTACCTTGCGCTCCGGGTTTCCCGGTCATTGCACGATTCATGGCAGCTGTGGACCGACGCGTCGTTCGACCTGCCTCAGGGGTTTTACCTTGGTGTGTGGCACTACATGGGCCTAGACGACAACGACCTGTCCTCCAACGGCGGCGACGAACTCGATCCCTACTTGGGTTGGAAAGGAACGCTCGCCGGCCTGGATTTTCGTCTGGAGACCATCTACTTCAATCTCCACCCCGTGGAACACTGGTACCGCGGCGACGCTTGGGCGCAATCTTCGGCCGTAGCCAAAAAGTTCGACCTTTTCCCAGACCACACGCTTCGTTTGGAGGCCCAAGTTGACTGGCTGTCCAAGGCCGACGATTTTTTCAATGGCGCGTTGGTCCTGCTGCCCAATGCCACTCACGAGTGGCAAGCTCCGTTTGGTATCGATACGCTCATGTTCAGCCAAAAAACCTGGCTGGCGTGGGATGATGGATTCGACGGTCCCGGCAATAGTTCCGATGGACTGTTCCTCCGCTACAACGCGGGACTGCACTGGGAGCTCAAACCGGACATCACCCTGATGTTTCCCGGCTTTACCGCGCTGATCGCGCTCACCGATCCTCACGACGGCCGTGAAAGCGCCGTGTCCCTGAATTTCGGCCTGAAGTTCAGTTTCTAGCGGCCACCGCACATTCCTTTAGTAATTCGCAAGAGCGCCCACCGGCGCTCTTTTCTTTTTACAGTTGGTTGCTATGATTATGGCTATCATCCATGCAAACATTCATCCGCAAGAATCCATTGGCCGTCATCTTTTTGACGGTTTTTGTTGACCTATTGGGGTACGGCATCCTTATCCCGGTGGTGCCGCTGCTCTTGACTGATCCAACCTCGCCGTACTTCCTGCTGCCGGCTGGTTGGTCGGTCGGGCAGGGGTATTTTTTGTTGGGGGTGCTGCTGGCAACCTACCCATTGGGCCAATTTTTTTCCGCGCCTATCCTGGGGCAATTGTCCGACCAGTTCGGCCGCAAGAGAATCCTTGCCGTGTCGTTGGCTGGCACGTGCCTGGGCTACGTGCTGTTCGCGGTCGGAGTCTTGCTCCACAACATCCCTCTGCTGTTTGCATCACGTTTGTTGGACGGGCTGACGGGCGGGAATTTCGCCGTCGCGATGGCGTCCATCGCCGATGTCAGCAAGCCTGAACACCGCGCGAAGAACTTCGGGCTCATTGGCGCGGCGTTCGGGCTCGGGTTCATCCTCGGGCCGTACCTGGGCGGTAAGCTGTCCGATCCGAACGTTCTCGCCTGGTTTTCCGCCGCGACGCCATTCTGGTTTTCCGCCCTCTTGAGTTCGCTGAATATCGTTTCCATTCTCGCGTTTTTCCCCGAAACCCGCCCGACGCGCACTCCCTGGTCGGCCTTGGATTGGGGGAAGTCGGTGAAAAATATTTTTACCGCATTCAAAATTCCGGGCGCGCAATTGCTGTTTGGAACGACGTTCCTCATCAACGCCGGTTTTACGTTCTTCATCACCTTCTTCAGCGTGTTCATGATCAAGCGGTTTGGGTTCCAGCAGGGTGAGATCGGCGACTTTTTTTCCTACGTCGGCCTGTGGGTCGTCATTACGCAGGGGCTCATCGTGCGGCAGGTTGCCGGTCGTTTTTCCGAGGCAAGCATTCTGAAGTTCAGCATTCCGGTGCTTGGCGTGGCGGTCCTGCTGCACTTTTTGCCGAACGGGTGGTCCGGACTTCTGCTCGTTGCTCCGGTGCTGGCGGTTGCCAACGGACTGACCCAGGCCAATCTTTCCGGGCTCATTAGCCGTTCGGTCGGGCCCGAGGTTCAAGGCGAAGTGATGGGCATTTCTTCCAGTTTGGCGGCGGTCGCGCAAACCGTGCCGCCGTTGCTGTCCGGGGTGATCGCGGCCGTGCTCACGCCGGCGGCGCCCATTGCGGTCGGCGCGCTGGTGTTGTTACTCGCGGGCGTACTATTTGCCGTCCGCTACCGCCCCGCCGCGGCATCAACTTAACGTGTAACTAAAACCATCTCTATTTCCACGTCATTCGACGGGCAAGCGCGCTCGCCCCGCCATTCGGCGGGGAATTAGAGAATGGGTGGTAATAAAAAATCGGCCGTACTCGGCCGGTGTTTTTGATTAGAAATGAATCACCACCCCGCAAGCGGGGCGGTATCACTCCACCAACCCCAGCACCAATTTTGCTCCGGGGGAGACGGCGAAGCGCTGCGCCCACAGCGGGGAGGCCTATTCGGCCGCGCGCTTCGCGGTCACTCACCACGAAGTTCTAAAACCATGGGATGTGGAAACGCGGCAAAATTGGTGCGGGGTTATTTCCCTTTTTTATTCGTTCCGCCCGCATGCGGGCGGGTATTATGGGAGTAGGGAAATAAAAAGGGGAGGACGGGTGAGTTAGGCCGTCCTCCCAGCAGCGAAAAAGGGTGAGTCAAAGGGCGGGGCGCGTCAGGGGACGGTTTCAACAACCGTTATGGTTTCCTCGATGACGAGGATACCTTCGACGGACGTGCCGTTGGTGGGCGGCGGGCCGGCGCCAGCCGCGGTATCTATATCGGGTGATACATCCACGATGTATCCACAGCGTTCTCATACGTAGGCAAACCCCCAGTCGTGTGTGAAGAGCATCCACCCTTGGCATTTGCTGCACCGCATCGGGCATCACCTCCTCGGGTGTGATTGTCAAAGAAGCGGAAGATAGACGCCAATCGACTGCTTTCATTGTAGAACGAACACCGCCGGTCGGGAACGACGGCGGTGTCAAGAGGAGTGATGTTGTGGTCAGACGATAAATCCGCCGGCCTGCAGCTCCCACAGTTGGCGGTAGAGTCCGCCGGATCTTTTGACCAGCTCGACATGCGTGCCGATCTCGTGGATCGCTCCGTCGCGCACAACCACAATGCGGTCCATTTTGTTGATGGTGGACAGCCGGTGCGCGATGACGATGGTAGTTTTGCCTTCCATCAGCTTGGCGAGCGCCTGCTGGATGAGCTGCTCGGCATGCGAGTCCAGGCTTGAGGTGGCTTCGTCCAGGACCAGGATGGGAGCATTCTTTAGGATGGCGCGGGCGATGGCCACGCGCTGGCGTTCGCCGCCCGATAGCTTGATCCCGCGTTCGCCGACGTACGTGTCGTAGCCGGACGGCAGCTGGGAGATGAATTCGTCGCAGTACGCGGCGGTGGCGGCGGCTTTGACCTGGTCGACGGTCGCGTCGCGGTTGCCGTAGCGGATGTTCTCCAGCAGCGTGCGGTGGAACAGGAGCGGGTCTTGGGGCACGAACGCGATCTGCGACCGCAGCGATTCCTGCGTGACGTCGGCGATGTTCTGGCCGTCGATGAAAATGCGGCCGCCGGTCACGTCGTAGAAGCGGAACAGCAGGGCAACGAGCGTGGTTTTGCCCGCGCCCGAGGGACCGACGAGCCCGACCTTTTCGCCCGGAGCGATGGCGAGGTCAAAACCCTTGATGATGGGCCGAGTGGACGAGTAATCAAAGCGCACTTGCCGGAAATCCAAGGCACCGCGGGTCACCCGCAGCAAAACTGCGGCTGGCTTGTCTTGCACGGCATGCGGCAGGTTGAGCACCTCCACCATTTCCTGGGAGTTGGCCAGCCCCTTATAGAGGTCGCGGATGATGCGGCCGAAGTCCCACAAGCGGTGGAGTAATTGCAGGAGGTACGTTTGCAGCAGCACGAAGTCGCCGATCGTCAGGCGGCCGCGCTGCCACCACCGCACGGCGACGTAGAACAGCGTGAACTCGAGCGCCACCATCAGCACCGATTGCACCGCCCACATCATGCCGTCCAGGTCCCAGGTAAAGCGGGTGATCGCCCGCTGGCGCTCGGTCAGCTTGCCGAATTCCACCTGCTCGTCGCCCTGCGCGGTGAAGAGTTTGATGTTGGCGTTATTGGTGATGGTGTCGGCCAGCCGCGCAGTAACGGCCGTGTCGGCGGCGGCGCGCCGTTCCTCAAAGCGCAGTTTGTAGAGTGTGAAGCCGTAGTTGATGGCCAGATACAGCAGCGTCCAGCCCAGCAGGATGCCCGCCAAGACCAGGCTGCGCGCGGCCAGCACGGTGAGAATGGCGATGATGCGGATGGCCAGCGGCCCCAGTTCCCAGTAGATGCGGTCGGACACATTTTCGAACGCGTCCACCAGCCGGTTGACCTTGCGGACCAGCGACCCGACGAAGCGGCTGACGAAAAATCCATACGAGTGGCCGTGCAGGTACGCAAAGCACGAGTTGGCGAGGTCGGCCATCACGCGCGGCTGGAAGAAGTTGTTGCCGAACACCGCCACGCGCCATAACCCCCAGGCGACGATATTCAGCCACAGAATGTTGAGGAGGATGCTGATGAGCAGGCCGGCGGTGGAGGGTTGGAGATTGCCGTCGGCCAGCACGTCGAAGAACCGCTTGTAGGAAAGCGGGATGATGGTTTCCAATACCACGGCCATCACGAGCGCGATCACCATGACGGTGACCAGCGCCCGGTAGCGGCGGGCGTGGCGCCAGAAGAGCTGGAATGTTTGCCGGGTGACCGGTTGCATGGGCAAAAAAACGCTCAACCACCGGCACGCGGCCGGGTGGTCTACTCATATAGACGAACCGAAGACGGCGGGCGTTACGGACATCAGCCGACGTGCTGGTCGAAGCTGGCGAGGAGGCGCGTTTTACACGCTCCCCAGTTGAGAACCAATAGCGCGCCCAAGGTCGCCAGGTCGTAGGGCTGGTCCCATATGCCCTGCAGCGTCAGGCCAAAGGCCAGCAGGGCAACCAGGTAGAGCCCGCCCCATGCCCGGGCGTGGTTGACGGGGTCGGGCAGCAGGCCGCGCTGCGCTCGGCCGCGGTAGTAGGCGAGCCGTTCCTCGGTATTCATGAACCGTTCGCTTATCCGCTGCTGGCTCACGGCCATGGTATGGCTGATGAGCAAAAAGATCACGGTCCCGATGATGTTGACGGTGCTCAACGGCTCGCGCCAGTTGAACACGAACGGTCCTAAAAAAACGAACGCCCCGATCTGGCTCGAGAGAAACAGCAGCACGGCGAGGTTTGCCAGGTCCTTCCGCGCGAGCGCATCGACCCGGGCAGCAACGGCGGGCGGCAGCGGCGTGGCTGTCTTAGCCATACTGGATGGGTGGCTGGTAGGGCCGCACATTGGCGCGGGTGCGGGTCAGCCACTTCCACCAGCTCGCGCCGACCAACCATCCGGCCGCGAACGCGATGATTTGCAGGGTCCAGGAAAAAGCAGCGTGGAATTGCAGCCACTGCTCATAGGTGATGCCGAAGCGGTCGAAGTCCTGCGCCAGCATCAGCGCGATGGGAATTTCCACCGCCGCGTGCGCGACGAAACCGAGGAGCTGGAAGAGCACCAGCACCAAGATCCGGTAGATGAGCCGTTGGTTGCGGCTGAAACTAGGCGGCGGGGTTTCCATACCAGATCATTGTACCACTGTAGCGGCAGGCGTTGACAATCAAGCCGTTTCGTGCTACGTTGTGCTCTTCATCCTATGCGTTGCTTATCAGTGAAGGGGAAAGCCATCCACCGCGCCGGTTTCCACTCCGTCCTCCGTGAGGAGCGGCGGTGTCTGGTGCACGCATAGAGCCACACCACACATCGCACAAGCTACCGCCCCTCCCCACGGAGGAGGCGGATTTTTTTAAAAAGTCCGCTTTTGAGTTCTTTCGTTTCCAACGTTTGGCCCTTGAAAATTTGAGAGGAGAGTAATCCCCGATGAACGGCAACGACGTCAATACGCTTCTGCAGGCGCTGCCTTACATGCGCCACCACAATAGTGCCACTTTCGTGGTCAAGTGCGGCGGCGAGATCGCCCGCGATGCGACATCCCTGGACGGCCTCAGCCGCGACTTGGCGCTGTGCATCCACGTCGGTATCCGCATCGTGCTGGTGCACGGCGGCGGCCCGCAGGCGTCCGAACTGTCGGAACGCCTCGGCATGGAACCGGTCAAGGTCGCCGGACGGCGCATCACCGACCAAAACACCCTCGAGGTCGCCAAGATGGTGTTCGGCGGTTCCATCAACATCGACATCCTGTCGGCGCTCCGGCGCCACGGTCTGCAGGCCGTCGGCCTGTCGGGCGTGGACGGCGGCATCGTGCACGCGGTCAAGCGTCCGCCGACGATGGTGGACGACCCCGAGAGCGGCGGTAAGCGCGAAGTGGACTTCGGCCTCGTCGGCGACATTACGGCGGTCAATGTCGGACTACTGCAGTACCTGATCAGCGGCGGCTACGTGCCGGTGGTCTCGTCGCTGGGCGGTGACGATGCCGGCCACGTCTTCAACATCAACGCCGACACCGTTGCTGCGCAAGTCGCCGTCGCGCTCAAGGCCAACAAGCTTGTCATGCTGACCGACGCGCCCGGCCTGATGGCCAACTTCCCCGACCCCGCGTCGCTCGTGCGGCACATCACGGTGCCGGGCTGCGAGCAGCTCCTGCACGACGGCAAGATCACCGGCGGCATGGTGCCTAAGGTCGAGACCCTGTTGGTCGCCGTGCGCGGGGGCGTTCCCCGCGCACACATCCTGGACGGCAAGACGCCCCACGCGCTGTTACTGGAGCTGTTCACCAAGGACGGCGCCGGCACGATGGTCACCTCCCGCGAGGAGGAGCGGCGCTACCTCGGTGAATGAGACAATCCCAAGCTCGAAAGGAGTTCCAAATCATGAACGTTCCGTGTCTGCAACCAAACTTCCGCAAGCGCGATGGTCTGGTGACCGTCATCGCTCAAGACTTTCGCACCCATCAGGTGTTGATGGTGGCCTGGGCTAACGAAACGGCGTTTCGTGAGACGCTGCAAACCGGCCTGGCCCACTACTGGTCGACCACGCGCCGCGAGCTGTGGCGAAAGGGCGCCGAGTCCGGCAACGTGCAGCGCGTCGTGCGCGTGCTGGTCGACTGCGACGGCGATGCGCTCGTCTACGTCGTGCAGCCGACCGGCCCCGCCTGCCATTCCGGTCACGCCAGCTGTTTCTTCCGTGACGTGCTGGGTGATGTCAGCTCCGTTGAGGTGATGAGTCCGGTCGATCCGGACCGTCTGCCGGCGGTCGAGCTCGACGTCAACGAGGCCCTGCTGCCCGCGAAAGGAGAATGGTATGGACAAACGGCTGAAGTTCGCCGTGCCTAACGGGTCGCTCAAGGAAGTGACCCTCGCGCTGCTGCGCAAGATCGGCTACCCCCTGCCCACGTCGGTCGGCCGCGACAACCGGCTGGGTATCATCCACGACGTCGTGTTCGAGGTCCGCGACCGCGAGAATATCGCATCGCTGGTCTGTGCCGGGGTCTTTGACTGCGGCATCACCGGTACCGACCTGCGGCTCGGCGAGAACGCCGCGGCTGCCAACGTCAAGGTGCTGTGCACGCTGCAGTACAGCCGCCAAACCACGCGTCCGGTGGAGTACGTGCTGGCCGGCAGGACCGGTACCACGCGCCTCCAGTGGGAGGCGATGGAAAAGCGCCGTGTGGGCGCCGAACGCGTGGCGCTGGCTCGCCATATTCTCGGCGACCGGCTGCGGCCCGACGACATCATCGTGCCGCTCCCCGGCTGCGAGGAGATGGCGGTTCGCGATGGCCTGTGTGACGCGGTGCTCGTGATGACCGAGACTGGCGGCTCCATCAAAGCCAACAACATGGAGATCATCTACCCCGAGCTCTTGGTGTCAACGCCGGAGCTGCTCTGCAGCCCCGGGATCACTGATGGCAGTCCGCTGCACCAGCAGATCGAGAACATCGGCCATGCGCTGCAGGCGATCCTCGGCGCCGAGGGCCAGATCATGGTGGTCTTCAACATCCCCACCCCCCGGCTCCCCGAGCTCAAGGAACGGCTGCCCGCAGCCGTCTCTCCCACCATCAGTCAGACGCTGGATCCCGACTGGCGTGCCGGCCAGGTGCTCATCCCTCGCCAGAGGTTCGGCGAGGTGCTGCGGCTACTGAAAGTCAGCGGCGCCAGCGAGATCTATATGCAGGACGTGGACGGCTACCTGCCGTAAGCGTTCCCTCTGTGAACGACCTTTGTTCAAGCCCGACGTGAAATCACGCCGGGTTTTTTTTCAACTCAAGCACCTTGAACCATTGACGGATGCAGCAGCGGTGTGTTAGGGTACGTAGTCGCAGCTCACACTTCGTACTTTTTCAGCCAGAAATTTGGAGGACCAATGATCGGAAAACCCCTCAGGGGAGAAGATTGGAATCAGAGGTTGGATACGGTGAACGGCTACCAGATCGCGCGGTGGTTGGCGCCGTTCCATGCCGCGCCGTTGGTGCTCCGGCCGCCGCTACCCGGTTTTCAGGTCAAGTTCAGCGAACTGCTGGCGGGTATCGGAGTGCAAGCGACGGCGATTACCGCGCTGTCGATGCATCAGCACCAGCGGATCGTCGACCAGATCGAGCCGCTAAGCGTCGGCTCCGACCTGCGGCAAGCTTACGCCGCCGCCATCCGTCAACGCCAGTCCAGCCCCATTGGCAATTACCTGCGCAGCAGCCTGCGGGATCGGCAGTTCGTCCCCAATCTGTGGGGCGTCTTGCAGGACAGTATCGGCGTTCATTTGCCCGAGTGTCTCGGACCAGCGATCGCGTCCCTCCCTTTCGCGGTCGCCGATACGCTGTGGACAGCGTTGTACTGCCAGATTAATCTGCTGCTGTGTGCGCAGTACGCGGCCATGGCGATGGTGACCGAGTGGACGGATAAGTTTTTGGCCGGCAACCACCCCGCTGGCCTGATGGATGATGGTACGTTCGTGGTTGTTGTGGCATGAGGTGAAATGTCACGCCATCGGCAACACCCCGCCAGGCAATCGCCCGCGGGGTTCTTTTTTGTTTCCTGCCGCCCGTCATTCGTCGCCGCCGGACAATTTTCAACCGAGCCGTGATTGACCCTCCCAGGCGACCGGGGTAGCATGAGTGAGTACATTGCGTTCGTTGACATTTTGTTCCGGCATACAAGCTCTTTTTTTGAGGTGTTCTATGTCTTCAGCTGATTCTCGGCCGTTGGAAAGTTCCTCTGCCGCCGGCAGTACTTCCGGCGCGCCAACTTTGGCTGCGACAGCCAAGCAAAGGGTCAGGGATCTCATCGGGGTAACGAAGCAGTTCGCTCGCGAGCATCGCGGGTGGAGCTGGTTTCACCTGTGGTCGACGCTCGGCGTGATGAGCTGCGCCTTTTTGGCAACCGCGCTGCCGTTCCCGTGGCTGGTGCGCGCTGGGTTCAGTGTCGTCGCTGCCCTGCTGCTGGTGCGGATGTTCATCATCTACCATGACCACAGCCACCGCACCATCCTGCGCGGTTCCCGACTGGCCAAGGTCATCATGTACGTGTTCGGGATCCTCACCCTCAACCCGCCCAGCGCCTGGAAGTCGTCGCACGACTATCACCACAAGCACAACGCCAAGAATTTTGGCGTTAACATCGGATCATTTCCCCTCTTGACGACGCACGGCTATGCGCGGGCGAGCCGGTGGGAGCGCTTCTCTTACGCCCTGTCGAGGCATCCGTTGACCATCGCCTGCGCCTACCTGACGGTCTTTCTCTATTCAATGTCGCTGAAGCCACTGATTGTGGAACGAGCGAGCCGTCGTGACTGCGGCATCGCGGTCGCCCTGCATCTGGGCATCATCACGTTGCTCGCGGTGCTGGCGCCGTACGTCCTGCTCTTCACATTCATGGTCCCCATGTGGATCGCTTCCGCCTTGGGTGCGTACCTATTCTACTCGCAACACAATTTCCCCGGCGTGCAGCTGCGAGATCGCCCGGCGTGGGACTTCGTCTTCGCGGCGTTGTATTCCTCGAGCTACACGGCCATGAGCCCGGTCATGCACTGGTTTACCGGCAACATCGGGTACCATCACGTGCACCACTTGAATGCGCACATCCCGTTCTATCGCCTTCCCGAGGCGATGGGGGCAATTCGCGAGCTGCAAACGCCCAGTACCATTCGGCTCACCTTGAGCGACATCCGTCGGTGCTTCCGGCTCAAGCTCTGGGATCCAGAGAAAGGCATGATGGTATCGTTCGACGGCACCTAACCAAAAAGGCAGACCCATAGGTATGCCCTGACCAACTCCAGTTCACCGCCCCCCTGCCACACGGCAGCGGGGCTTTTTTTACATCAAACGGCAATCCGGGCAGACGCAGGGTGCGCCAGCTGCTACGGATTTTATGGAGCACTCGGGGCATTGTT
The DNA here is from genome assembly GCA_030648715.1 of bacterium. Lineage (GTDB taxonomy): Bacteria > Patescibacteriota > Patescibacteriia > Buchananbacterales > GWA2-38-13 > VMFR01. Next base: position 12,730 of record JAUSGZ010000031.1, read on the forward strand.
CCATCGGTTTGAGCGGCTTTCCATGCAGCTCGCAGGTTTTCGCCGCGCAGGAAATCGCGCCCTGCTCGTGCTGTTCCAGGGTCGCGATGCCGTGGCAGGAGCCCTGGCAGACAAAGACTTTGCCCATAGGGGGTGGGGTTAGGGAATATCACTGTACCTCGGCGCGGAGTTGGCGGCAAGCGGCCGGCGCCTTGACCTGCGGGTGCGCATCACGTACCCTGCCAGCGGGTAGGACGGTCGAAAGGAGGTTATTCCGTGAGTACCGTCCGACAGGTCTTTCTCGTGTTCCTCAAGGTGGACAAGCTCCACAACGAGCTGACCGCCAGCGAGGCATTCTGGACCGGGTTTCACCGGCGGTTTGCTCCGTTGCGCGAACGGGTCAGTCCGCGGTTCGGCGGGGATGGCAACGGCCTGACGTCGGACCGTCCGCTCGACGGCCCGGCGGAGGAAATGTTTACCGACCTGAAAGCTTGGCTGGCCGAACAGGACGCCGCCCTGCGAGACATCGTTCGCACCTTATGAGAGCCGCGGCAGTACGCACGGCTCTTCTTTTTTAGGCGCAATCGAACGGCTGGCCAAGCTCCAGCGGCTGGAAGCGGATGCCTGCCGGCGGCAGGACCGCACTCAACAGCCGGTGCTGCGGCAGCGCGGTTTTCAGCATGCCGTCGTGGATGGGAAACGCCAGGCGCGGTTTAACGGCAATGGCGTAGTCGGCCGCTTCTTTTATTTTCATCCATGGCCCGGCGATCGGCAACGCGAGGATGCCGACTCCTGACGGCGGGAGCGTGAACGCGTCTCCTGGGTAGAACAGCTCCCCGGCCACGAGGATGCCGGTGTTTTCCACCCGGTTCCAGTTGCCGTAGATCTCGGCGTGGAGTTTCCCGACACCAATGATGGGGACGCCTTTGACGGTGACGGTTTGCCCATCTCGTAAAATTTCGGCAGCCAAGTCGGCCGCAGCCATCTGGTTTGTTACCGCTTCCGTCGTGAACACCGGGATGCCGCGGTTCTTTGCCAGTACGGCCGACAGCGCGGGCAGGTGGAAGTGGTCCTGGTGTTCATGCGTGATGACCACGGCGTCCACCGGTGGCAGCATGGCGGGGTCAGCCCCCATGCCGGCGAATTCAAAATTGCCGGGGTCGGTCAGGATGCGCACGCCGTTGATCTCGATGACCAGGCAACAGTGGCCGAATTTGGTGATAATCATAAAGAGGGATGGATCCTAAGGAATGTTTATGGTTGCGCGGCTTGCTGCGCTTCGATCCAGCGGCCTATGCGATCCAGCGCCGCAGTGGGAAACTCGTGGCCGAGACCAGGAACGATGATGAGTTGCGGAACAATGCCGTACTTGGCGAGGCGGCGGTCGGCATCGTCGATCTGTTCCAGGTCATCGCCGCGGGCCCAGGTGTCGCGTTCACCGACCACCGTCAGGACCTTCAGCCGGAGCGTCCGCGGTTGATCGAGCACGCTCAGCGGATCACAGAAGGCGCCGAGGGGAATGGCGCCAGTAAAGAGGTCGGGATTTTGCATTGCGAATTCACAGGCGTTGTAGCCGCCGTTGGAAAATCCCGAGATGAAAATTTTGGCGGCAGGGTACTCGTTTTTGAGTCGCTGAGCATCGGTTGGCACACTCTGTTCATCCCAAGTTTCCGGGACGATAACACGAATACTGAATTGTTTTTCGAGCGGCCGCCAGGCGGCACGGGTGCCGTTCATCTCACCCGGCTCGCCGCCGGTGGTTAGCACGAAAAGGATGGGTGCGCTAGACGTCAGGGGGTTTTTCCGTAGATTCGAAGGGCGAAAAAGTCCGCGCTGGATCGCGAGAGCGGCGACCACCGAGGTCGCAACGATAACAATGAAGAGCAGAGGAATGACGCGGCGCATAGTCAGGATTTCTCGGGCAGCGGCAGCACGCGCGGCGGGTGGTTCGCGGCGGTGAAAAATCTCATCAGGTCGTCGTGCGGCAGGGCCAGGGTGGCGCGGTTGTCGTTGGGATGAAATTGATGATAGGCATCGGCGGCAAGCGCGGCATCCAGGATGACCTGCACGGCTTGGCCCCGGTCGTGAATCACGCCGAACGGGCTGACAGAACCGGGGGTCAGCCCCAGCAGTTCCCGCAGCTCTCCTTCCGTCGCGAACGACAGCCGGCCGCAGCCCAGCGTCGTTGCCAGCGCGCCGAGGTGAATCCGTTTGCGGCAGGGCGCGAGCAGGAGGAAGAATTTTTTCGTGGAGGTTTTCACGAGCAGGCACTTGCTGGGCGTGCCGGGAATGTCGCCGATGACCGTTTCGGCCTCGGCGCAGGTGTGTACCGCCGGATGGTCGAAGCGCTGGTAGCGTGCGTTGAGCCGATCCAGCAGCGCGGTCACGGCCGCGGCCGCGTCAGGAACGTTCGGCATGGGCTGGAGCTTTGGACGCCAGAAGCCGCAGCGCGTCTTTGACCATTGCCGACGTGGTAGGGACGGCTCCCGCGCCGGGACCCGTGGCGCGGTAGGTATTTTCCCCTCCCTCGTAGACGATGACGCCGTTGACGATGCCCGGAAGCACCAGCTGGTTGAACAGCGGGTTGTTGTTCAGCGCCTGGAAGCCGCCGCGGATGCTCCACTCCCCCACCTGGTGGCGGAACCCGCCGATGGTGTCGTCGTGCTGTGGCTTGTCGCGCGTGATGGAAACGATAAAGCGGCGTTCGCCCGCCTCGCGGATGAGCCGGTCAACCTCCGCGTCAGTGATCTCGCTCACCTTCATGTCGCTCGCCTTCAGCCGCCGCTCCCGCTCGAAGTTGCTCAAGTTGAAGAGGATGGCGGTTTTCATCACCACGTCTTCCTTCGCCTCCTGGTTGATGATCTCCAGCACGCCATTGACCCCGGGTTCGGCGTAGCCGAGCCGCTGCACGTCGGCGATGGCCGCCCCCATCGGTTTGCCGGCGGCGACTTCCGACAGCAGGTAGTTGAGGGTGCCGTTGATGACGCCGTGAATTTCCCGGGTCCAGGGGCCGACATGCCCTTCCATGTAGCGCAGCAGCCGGGTGCCGCCGCCGACCGTCGCGCTGTAGCCCATGCGGTGGCGGTAGGGTTCCAGCTCGGCAAAGTGGCTGGACAGCGAGCCCTTCTCGCAGGTGACGACCGGGATGTTGAGCTTGAGGAACGACAGCAGATATTCGTACGCCGCGGTGCCGTCATCCAGGGTTGGGATGGCCAGGAAGATGACATCCAGTCCCGAGGCGTAGTTGAGGTAGTTTTCCAGCCGGTCGATCTTGTTAGTCAGATTCTTGTAGACGCCGTCGCTCTTGGCCACGAACGTTACTTCCCAGCCGAGGTTGGCTACCTTGCGGTAGAGCTCGGCTCCGATGTTGCCGGCGCCGATGATGCCCACGTGCGGAGGTTTGGGGGCGCGCATAGACGTTAAAATTCGTCCAGAATATTTTTGGCGTCGTCGAAGTCCATCTGCGACAGTTCTCCACCTTTTACTTTCTGCCATAACTGCTGCCGAATGGAGGCTTTCGTGCCCAGCGACATCCGGCCGCCCGTCGGCAGGCGCTTGAGGTGCGGCTCGATGAGGTCGGCGATGGTGTCGGCCTCGCCGGCGGACAGATTCTGGCCTTCGTCGCCGCCGATACGAAAGCGGCGCAGCTTTTCCAGCGCGCCGCGAAAACTCGGGTCCCGGTCCACGGGCACATGCCCGCCCTCCCGGTACTGCCGGCCGGTTTTTACGCCGCCGAAGAGGTCGCCAAAGATACCCATATATTCATCGATATTTCATCATAGCCCTGGCAACGGTTTTACGCAACACTGGCATAAAAGACGGTCCGCGGGCAATTTTTGGCCCGGTGTTGCTTACCGCCAGCCAAAGTGGCGCTGGAAAGCGCGGTATTCCTCACGTGAGAAAAAGTCGTTCGGATGCCCTTTAAAATCCTTGGGGTCAAGCCAGCGGTGTTCGCCGTGCTCGAACGAAAGGCGGATGCGGCCGCTCAGGTAGCGCGCTTCGTAGACGGTGATGAGCACCATGGTGTGGAACTGCGCCACGGGGCGGCGGTACTGCAGCAGCGGGCCGCCGAGGCGGTAGCGGACGCTGCGGCCCAATTCTTCGCGCACCTCCCGCGCCAGGATCTTTTCCAGCGGGATTTTATCTTCCACGGCATCCACGCGCCCGCCCGGCAGGTCCCATTTTTTGCTGTTGGGAGTTTTGAGGAATAAAATTTTTTGCCCGCGGCGCAACAGGATTTTGAAAGCGACCTGGTAGGAGGCAAAGGCACGCGGCATACTAGCGGCGGACTATTTTTTTGAGCCCCCATTTTGCCAGCAGCCACAGTTGGCGAGCGCTGGCGTCGGTGAGGATACTGCTGACGGTGGCGAGGGCCGGCTGCTCGGGGTTGAGCCGCAGCCGCAGGCCCGACGTCCGGCGCGACAGTTCCATCGCTTGCGTGCACAGCAGGTCCAGGTAATGTTCCTCCGCGCCGTAGGCGGACTGCCCCTCGCCGCGCGCCGCAGCGCAGAAGCGTTCCAGAATGGCGGCCAGCCCGATCTCATCGTCGGAGAATTTTGCGCCGGCGTAGGGGTTGTCCCAGGCGCTCAAGACGCGCACGCCGTTCTCACATTCCAGCCGTTGCAGGTCGCCTTGCGATTCGCGGCGCAAAAAGCGGAATTCATCGAAGGTTGCGCCTTCGCGCAGAAAGACCGTATCGCCGAAAATGCCGCCGCGCTCGGCTTCAATGTTAAGCGACCGCAGCGGCGACCGTCGCGGCAAGGTTTTCGACGACGGCCCGAACAGCATGGTGGCGTGCTGGTCGTTTTGGAATTTGAAGTTCGTCTGCGTCGCGACCGTTCCGTCGGGTTGCGGCATGGTCCAGGCGCGCAGGGCGACCAGGCGGCTGTTGGGGAAATAACGGCGCAGTTTCGCCACGCCATGGTAGGCAAACGAATGGTGGTGGTTGTCGGCGGCAATGATTGTGCCCAGCTGGCCGTTGGCAATGATCTGGCGCTTCAGCTGCTCCTCGGGGTAGAAGACCTGTTGTTCGGCCGTGGCGACGAGTATCCCCGCGGCGCGGATCTTTTTGATGAGGGCGGTGGCTTTGCCCACCGGGCGGCCCAATGGCGTTTCGTGCAGGAGCGGGCGTCGGTAGTCCAGCAACTCGGTCAGGATGTCGGCCATCTGCGTGGGCGGCACGACTACGACTACTGCGTCCACGCCGCCGGCTTGCAATGCCGCGCGCCAGTCTTCAACGACGGGAAAACCGGCCGCGCGCACGGCCGTTTGGCGTTCCGCATTGCGCGTCGCAACGCCCACCACCTGGATGACTCCGCGATTCTGCAATTCGCGGTAGACGGGGAGGTAGAGGGTCAGCGTGCGCACCCCGGCGCCGATGTGGAGAATTTTGGTTTGGACGGCGGTAGCCATGCTTGCAGCGTCGCTTACCGTCCGGCGTTCGGGAGTTTCAGCCATTTGTTGGCCGTCAGGTGCCAGGCGGCGGGGTCGGCGGTTTGCATGCGGTCCCACAGCTCCTTGGCGGCTTGCGTATACAATTTTTCATCACGGATCTTTTGACGGAAGTGCCGCCACTTGGCGGGCAGCTGCGAGCCGCGTTCCGCCAGTTCTTTAAGCTCGAAATCCACGTCCAGGTTGTCGGCGTCCTTGACGACTTTGGCCTCGCGCGATTTCCGTCCCTCATATTCCTCGTGCAACGCGCGAAAGTCTTCCCAGGCGGTGCCGGCGAACAGGTCGCCAGCGGCGCGGGGTTCATCGGCGGCGACGTAGACCTTCTGGATGTAGCTGAGGTCCGAGGTGCGGCTTTCCGCCAGGTCGTGCAGCAGGGCCATCTTCATCACTTTGGCCTCGTCGCAGCCGCCTTCGCGGCGGGCAATGAGCAGCGCCAAAAAAACGACGCGCATGGTGTGCTCCAGAACCGAGGCGCATTCCATTCCCAGATGCTGCCGCCAACCCCGCGGCATCGGGCCGAGTGACCCCAACTCAAAAAGAAATTCCAGATCGCGGGCGGTAGTTGCCATAGCGTTTGGAGCGTACCACAACGGCCAGCACCGCTCAATATTGCGTCGTTTAGTCGGCGCGGTTCACCGGGGCGCCGAGCCGGTAGTTGGCGAAAAATACGTCCGGCAGGTCGTCCACGCTCTTGGCCCAATTCGTTCCGTAGAGGGCAGCGGCCACCTCGGGCGACGTGACCCAGCGCAGCTCCCCGCCCCGCGCGACCGCGTAGATCCTTGCGTCAGTCTGCACTTTCACCAGCCGCACGCCCGGCCGATAGGTAACGTTGCCACCGATGGGCAGCTGCGCCAAAACGTTGGCGTCCACTGTCGTGACGCCGCCGAAATCCCGGTACCAGCTGAAGTAGACGCGGTCGTTGGGGAAAACGTACCGCTTGCCGTCCGCGCCGCAGTAGTACACGGCCGAAAATTCCGGCGTCTTGATGAGGGTGCCGGACGCGCAGCGCGGCGTGCCGGACGGCGCGGTGAGCCGCTTGTCGTCGTTGATGGTCGGACTGGCCGCGGTTTGCTCATCGGGACGGTAGCGGGCCGCCATTTCCGCCTGGCGCAGGCTTTCGTACGGGTTCATTGGCTGATGGTCTGGCGTCCAGATTTCGAAATGCAGATGCGACCCGACCTGCTCGGCGTTGCCGGAATCTCCCGCCCAGCCGACCACCTGGCCGCGGGCAACGACGGCATCTTCCACGATGCCCGCCGCAAAGGCATGTTCGGGCCCGCCGTTGCCGTCATCGGTGTTTTGCGTGTCATTGTTCAAATGCAGGTAGCGGTACTGGTAGCCGTCCGCGTCCTGTAGATACACGGCATAGCCCCAGGACGCTTCGGGGATGGTGAGGTAGCGCACGCGCGCGTCGGTGGCCGCGACCACGGGCGTGTGCTTGGCCGTCAGGATGTCCACCCCTTCGTGCGTGCGGCCGTTGCTGCGCGGGTCGTCGAAATTGTCCGAGAACGTGTACGTCCCGCTGACGGGGAAAGCAATGTCGCGCACGGTATCGGCGGCGTACAACCAGCGTTGGCCAGGGAGCAGTAGCCACAAAAAAACGCCGGTCGCGAGCAGCCGCCAGCGTCGTCGGTACCCCTGTGCCCAATACATGGGCCGGCCGTTTCGCGCCATACGCTCCCCCGCGGCTACCGTAATCCCCACCAGAACGTGGCAACGTAGACGACCGGTAACGCCACACATCCGAAATACCACACGATCCGCCCCAATCCTTTATGGATGAGATCTGCGATGCGTACCGCCAGGACAAAAGCCATAAACCAGCCCACCAGCAGTCCCAAGCCCGGCAGCCACGGCCGTTGGAGTGCTGGGCTGGGGGCGCCGCCTCCCTGCTGATACCATTTTATCCAGCCGGACCACTTCATCAGGGCAACATGCAGCGCGACCAGCACGAACGCGATACGCACGCCCCATTGCTGTATGAACCACCAATATTTTCCGCCCAGCGCGGCCATGACCGGAGGGCGCGAGATCGTCCACAGCAGGGTCAGCAAGATGGCCGCAGTCAAGCCCAAGAAGAAAGGCCAAGGTTGCCGGGTGAGGAATCCTTGGAGGGTAAAGTGGTCTGGCAGGAAGAACAGCGAGTTGAGCGAATGCATCAGCGCGAGTACCGCCGCCATGACCCCTAATTCTTTGCGGTACTTGAGGTAGCGGTCGAAAACGGTGAAATAGTGCGCCAGCGGGCCGAGGAGCAAAACCACACCCAGCACTACCGCCGCGGTATTGGCAAAGACTTTATTGGCAATGTAGAGGTCGTAGTAGCCGCGCCGGTAGAGGAGGTAGGAGGAAAACAACACCATCAGCGCCAGCGCATTGGCGGCGGCGACGCCGTACTGCCGCAGCGCTTCGTGGCCGACGGCAGGAACGGCCGCCGGGGGATGTGGCGGGGGCGTCGCGGGTGGCGGAGGTGTCCCCGGGAGTGGCGTCGTGGTTGTTAGTCCCATATCTTTCTATAATAGTAGCATTTTTTAGCCGAACTCCTGTGGAGAACAAAAAACGGGCCGCGGCTGCGTCCCGTTCGTTGATCAAGTTTACCGGGAGGGATTGCGGTGGCGCGCCCGTTGTCCCTCCGTTTGCCAGACCCGGCGGCCACGGCGCGAAGTGCCGTGCGGGCGGCTCGTCTGCGACCGGCCGTAGAGTCCGTCATCGCCGGGGCGATGTTCCATTCCGCGGGCGTTGCGCGCGCGACCGAAACGATTGCCGCCACGGGCGGGGCCGTCGAATGGCGGCCGGCGAGTCGGCGAGAAACGCGGATGTAGCGGCATCGGGCGCGGGGGCGCCAGTTCCGGCGACGGCGACAAGGTGAGCGTCGTACGCGTGAGCCGTTCGATGTCGCGCACCTGGCCGCGCTGGTCGGGAGCGACGAACGTCACGGCGCGGCCGGTTTTCCCGGCGCGGGCGGTGCGGCCGATGCGGTGGACGTAGTCTTCCGGGTCGTCGGGGATGTCGAAGTTGACGACCAGCTCGATATCCTGCACGTCGATGCCCCGGGCGGCGATGTCGGTGGCAACCAGGATGCGGTACTTGCCGGATTTGAACCCCTCCATGGCCGCGCGGCGCTGGCTGAGCGAACGGTTGGAGTGCAGCTCGGTCACCTGGTGGCCCATGCCGCTGATCGCGCGGCAGATGCGCTTGGCGCCGTGCTTGGTGCGGGAAAAGACGAGGATGGTGCCAAGGTAGCGGGCAACCAAGGTATCCAGCAGCCGCAGCTTGTCCTCTTTTTTGACCATGAAGAATTCCTGTTCCACGTTCTTGACCAAGGTTCCCGTGCGCGCCACTTCGATCTGCAGGGGGAGCTGCATGAACTGCGTCGCCAGCTGCACGATCTCTTTGGGCATGGTGGCGGAGAACAGCATGGTCTGGCGTTCGCGCGGCAGGGCCTGCAGCACCCGCTTGATCTGGGGCGCAAAGCCCATGTCGAGCATCCGGTCGGCTTCATCCAGCACCACGATCGTGTGGAGACCAAGGTCAATACTCTTCTGCTGGACGTGATCCAGCAGCCGGCCGGGCGTGGCCACCACGACGTGCGGCTTGCTGCGCAAGGCCTGCAGCTGCGGGCCCATCGGTGCGCCGCCGATGAGGACGGCCGTGCGCAGTCCCAAAGTCGTACTGATCTTTCGCAGCACTTCGTCCACTTGCAGCGCCAGTTCGCGGGTCGGCAGCAGGACCAGACCGCGTCCCTTAGATTGGCCCAGGCGCTGGATCATCGGAATTCCGAACGCCAGGGTCTTGCCAGTGCCCGTCTGTGCGATGCCGATGATGTCCTTGCCGCTGATCGCCACCGGTATTGCCTGGTGCTGGATGGGCGTGGGTGTGCTGAATCCTTGGCGGGTCAGGGCGGCGAGGAAATTTTCCGCGATACCCAATCCCGCGAAACTGGTCGGGGTTGGGAGATTGGTTGTGGCTTGGGGATGTTTGGAATGCATAGTCCAGGGGGAAATACAGCAAATTGAGTATACCATACGCTTCCGGTTTCCAAACCGGAAAAACAAAAACACCCCCGAGGCGGGGTGTTTTTGTCGAAGTCTGGGGAACTACCGGGTAAAGGTGAAACTTTTTACCATTTCCTCAAAGATGGCCGCGTCCGCGGGGGCGCCGTCGGCGGAAGTAAAGATGAGGCGGTATAATTGGCTCCCTTTGGTCAACTGGTACTCAATGACGACCGAGCCGTTGCGCACGCCCGCAAAGCGCGTCGCGGCCTGGCCGCCCACGGTTGTGCCGGTTTTTTCCAGATCGGCGACTGCATCGGCGATGTCGGCCGAAGTGCGGGCGGAGACCTCGATGATCAGCATCCCGAGATACTCGCTGCCTAGCCCCGGCAAGGCGTTGCGGTCGGCCATGAAGTAGTCGGTTACCGCGGGGTTGATTTCCGCGATGTCGTTTTTCATCAGGTGCTGCCAGTACCATTTTTCCGGCCGGCGGATGCGATACCCCATCGCGCCGTTCTCGTAATCGGCGTAGGTAACCGGCGTACCGCTTGTGGGAGAACTTGCGGGGGTCGCACTCACCGTCGGCGAGGCCAGCGGCGTCGGTGCGGTGTTTACATTGCTGTTCTCAATAACGGCGGGTTTGGGCGCACAACCGGCGAGGAGCAGTAGGGTGCCAGCCGTGACCGCGCAACGCTTGGTGAATTTTTGCATAGGTTTGCTCGTTATATTATCGGTGGTAGCCCCACCGGGAATCGAACCCGGGTTCCCACATTGAAAGCGTGGTGTCCTAGCCACTAGACGATGGGGCCGTAGATACCAAATAAAATCTGTCGTAAAAATTAAGGTACGGACGGAAATCCCGCCGTATGGCGGTTCTAGCCACTACCCCGCCTCTGGTGGGGCAGGCTTGTCCGCCGGAGCATTCGGCGTAGGTGGAGACGATTGCGCCATAACACGCGTAGCGGGGAGTCCCGCTACCTGGCCTATGATACGGGAGAACGGGTGAATCGTCAATGCAACGCTGCGCGCTCAATCCCGGCGCGTGAGAACGAAATTGCGGGTGCCAAACCACTGCGCCATGCGGTCGGTGTACGGAACCCCGGCGCTGTTGAGGGAAAGTTCGTAGGCGACCCACTGGCGCAGGTACACGTCCCGCCGTTCTTTCGGCACGGCCTTGGACAGCTCTTTCAGCGCGTAGAGGTTGAAGAATTTTTCTTCTTGGATGGCGAGGCCGGCATCGTTGAGCCAGGTTCGGAAATCGTTCTCGCGGACGAACGCCTGGTAGTCGGCTTCGTTGCCGCGCTTCGCCCGCCAACTCCTGCGCCAGTCGCGGAAACGCTCGCGCCACGGATAGTTGCCCTGCAGCTGCGCCAGGAAATGGCCGGCGTCGTAGTTGAGGTACATCACCGTTCCGGGCTGCAGCCATTGAACGCAGGTGCGCAGGTACCGCGGGCGCTGGTAGACGTGCTCCAGGACGCTGAACGAGACGACGACATCGAACCGTTCGTTGGCCGTTGGCGCGACATCGTAGACGGGTGTGGTGCGGATGTCGGCGTTGCAGCCCCTGAGCGCGGTTTTCGCACGCGCGCAGGCGGACGCATCCGGGTCCAGGCCGACATAGCGCACCTGCGGGAACGCGCGCAGTAGGGACGCGAAGTGGAGGCCGTCCCCGCAGCCCAGGTCGGCGATGCTCAACCGTCCGCCGCGCTGGGTAATGAGCTGGGCGATACGGTCGAGGCAGTAGAGTTTTGCGGCGTTGCCGCCGGTCCAGATATTCATACGGCCATTATAGGAGGAACCCGAGGTACAAACCAGCCGGCGCTTGGCGCGCCGGCTGGAAGTTTGCGGGCGGGTTACCGGACCTCGTCACCCACCGGATAGTAGTCCAGGTGCACGCGGCTGACGTTGACGATGTGCGAGCGCGGAAGTGACAAGGTATCGTAGGCCGCCGGATCGGCAATGAGCCGTTTGGCGCCGTTGTCCAACAGGTAGACGTCTGTTTCGCCGTCAATCTTCACCAGTCGGACCTGGGGGTAGCTTTCCATGTCGATCTCGTTGATGATAACGACGTTGCCCCAGTAGTTGCCCGGGTAGGAAACGAACACCGTAGGCGAAGGGATGCCCAGTTTCAGCCAGCGTTCCTGCGGGCGTTTGTAGAGGTAATGGATCTGCGGGTCGGCGGGAGTTCGCACCAGCCGCGCGTCCGGGTAGCGGTCCAGCGTGGCCTGCGACACCTCGCGGACGTCGGGCCACTGGTAGCCGTAGGCGGCAAAGGAGGCCGGGCCGGCGATGAGATGCTTTTGGCCGTTCAAAATGGCGTAGACGTCCGGGGTGCCCGCCACGCGCAGCAGCGCGGAAGCCTGGGTGTACAGTAGGTTGGAGCTGCCGAGTACCTGGCCACTGGTCGGGTACGACGGCGCGGCTGTCACGGTCGTCTGCCCGGACTTTGGTAGCCAGCGCCCGACGCCCTCGGTGTACAGCAGTTTGATCTCGTTGTCGGTCAGCGCGCGGCCAAAGATGGTCAGCTCATCCAGCGTGTAGTCGCCGTTGACGATGCCGAACGACGCATTCTGCGTCCCGCCGACCAGGAATGTGTCGAGCAAACCGGCTGGCGTGGCCGACAGGGTCGCCGCTTCGCGCTTCAATCCGCGGTAAGCGTGGGTTTGGGCCGGCTCGCCATTGACGTACACTTTGCCGGCACCCCCGTCGAAATCCCATGAGACGGTCATGAACATCCACTGGCCGGCGGCCGGCGCTGCACTTTGCACGAAGTAGCGATAGTCCACGTCATCGGCATCTTCCAGGCCGAAGTAGAGCTTGTTCTTCTCGTTGAGATAGACGTTGGCGATGCCCTTGGCGCCGGTTTTGCCGATGGTCAGGTATTTATCGTTGACCTGTTGGTAGGCGGCGTTATTGGTGAACAGTTGATGGTGGACGTCGTCGCCGTTGTCCCAGTTCGGTTTGAACCAGAACGCAATGGTGCCCGCGGACGGGTTGGCGTTGTCGCGCCCGTCGTACTGCACGCGCGTTACGTCCGCCAGGGTCACACCTTCACTGCGGCGGCCGCCAGAGTTTTCCGTCACCGACGGCACCCCCAAGGCGATGCCGAGCGGGTCGCCAAGCGAAAAGTCCCCGTGCAGGCCCTGGTCGTAGCTGGCGTAGAACATCAAGTCGTGGCTCGAGGTGATGCCCAGGACGCGGCCGCTGTTGTCGAAGGACGCCGCCGTGCCGGCGCGGTCGCGCGTCACGAAGCTCAAGGCCGTCGTTTTCGCGTTGGCCCCGAACAGGTCCTTGGATTCCACTTGGAAGTAGTAGGTGGTGTTGGGCTGCAGTCCGGTGATCTGGGCCGCATGCGTGTAGTCGCGCACGCCGCCGATGGTGATGGTGCGACCGAGTTTGTCGGTCGGGCCCCAGCGCACCACGCCGTTCGCGAGGGTGGTCGTACGCCAAGAAATTTCCGCCGACGTGTCCAAAAGCCCCGGGTCATTCCCGGACACCGGACGGATGCCGGTCAGTTCCAGCACCGGGCGCGCGGCCGCGCTGGTCGTGCGGAAGCTGAGCCCGTCGGACACGGCGGTGTTGCCGCCGCTGTCCTTGGATTTCACCTGGAAGTGGTAGGTGGTCAGCGGTTTCAGGTTGGAGAGCAGCACCTCGTGGATGACCACGCGCGCGCCATCAGTCTTTTTGCTGCCGTAACTGGACGTCAGGCCGTAGTAGACCTGGCTGTCGGTCGCTTCATCGGTGCGCCACTGGATGAG
>JAUSGZ010000027.1 GCA_030648715.1 bacterium
ATGAGATGAGGGGCCGGATTCACTTCATTTCTGCCATGAAACCTTTATCCGTGTATTTCCACAGCACCTGGTCGCCCGGCTGCAGCGAGAACCGGCTGGCGCTGACCTCGGCGAAGCGTTGGTTCACCCAGTAGTGCCAAAAGCGGCCGGCACCGACGTCATTCTTGACGCCCCCGATACCATTCACGAGTACTCCCATTTCTCCATAATCGTCAGACGCAACGGGAAGGCCGCGTTCCTTTTCTACCTGTTCCAGTACCGACCACACCGTCTGGCCCGCGGCGAATGGAATGCTGCCGTACGTCACCACGCTGCCGTCGCCGTAGTCCACCATGACGCTCGCGGTAGAACTCGACACCGATACCGAAACGTTCCCAACCGGCGCTACCGGCGTGAATGGTCGGGGCAGAAACCACCCCATCGCTGCCCCAACGGCCAATATCGCCAAAGCGCTAAGCCAACGACGCATACCCCGTAGGACAACGATCAAACGCGTAGTTTCGAATTACTACCGGGACGTACGGGCTTGGAAAAATTTTATTCTTCGACCTTGTGGAGAAGATAAAATTTGACTGCCCTCGGACGGTTTCTCGACAAGCTCGAACACTAAATAATCCGTGAAGCCCGTCAGTCCTAACTACATGAAGATTCCCTGTACTGCGGCAAATTTGCTCCGTACCGTCCGTTCTGCTACTAGGCATAGGAACGAGAACGATTATGCCACAGCTGAAACGCGGCCAATGCCGTGATCAAGCTGAGCAAGACGCCTCGGAACGCAACTCCTGCCCAGCCGTGCTCTGCGGCCACCTCCACCGGGTAACGGATACCCGTGGAGATCCGCATTGCCGAACCTTGCAGCGGCCGCGCCACAACCAGGACATCAACCTCCCGCGCGCGCCAGCCCGAGGACCAGTAGCTCAGCCCTACCCGTTCGCTCGCACCGGGGTCAAGACGGAACGCCGCCGGCTGTGCCGCCAACGCAACATCGGCGGGAGGCCGGATGGTGTACGCGGCGGGCTCCGACGTGATATTCGTGACCAGGAACTCGCCGACGACCAGGTTCCCGGCCGGCCCAGCCATTCGCAGGTACGCCGGCCGGATGCTCAACCCAACGGCGTTGCCGGGCAGGGCGGAAAACACGCCCGCGGCAATAGCCAACAGCGAGACCAGGAGATACGAACGTGGCTTCAGCATAACGGAAATAGCGGGAAAGAGAAACCGGCCATTTACTGCGGGTCAGCCCAGAAAATGAGCTCACCGGTCTTGATGCCGCGGCCAAGGTAGCCGCCCGGAACGGTCAGCTCAACCGTCAGGGGAAGCGAGTGCAAGTGCAAAACATTGGCCGAGAACTGCGGCCAAGCAACGCCGCCCAGCAACAACGCGGTAAACAGCGAGTCCCCACTCACCTCTGCGGTTACTGCGACATCCACCGTGCCGTCGTTGTTCAGGGTCACGTCGCCCGCCGCGCGCTGCCCGGGAGTCAGGCGGCCGAGATCCAACTGCGCCGGACTGACCGAAAAAACGATGGAAGAACCGCCGACGGTGCCGCCCACTCCGCCATCCCCCTCCACTACCTCCACCTTGAGCTGTGTGGTACCGGAAACCCCATCACCGACTGACACTGCCTGCGGCGCGCTGCGCACATAGTCGGTCTTGCTGGCCTGCAAAGTATAGCGCCCGTCCGGCAACGACAGCAGCACGGTACCGTCGCTGGCGGTGGTCACCGGGCTGGGCGTGCCGGAAATCGCCGCCCCGCCAAGGGGAAGCCACGCCCCGTCGCGGAATACCGTCACCGTCGCAGTTACCGGCCCACCGCTGGCAACGGCTGTCGACGAAAGGCCCAACCGCAGCGGGCGGTCGTAGTCAGGGAACTCCGGCGTTCGATAATCGGGGTCCCAGTACACCAGCACGTCGTCGTTCGGCAGCAATTGGTAGCTCTGCAGCCCGACGCTGGCCGGTACGTTGTTCACCAGGTACATCCAGGAAGCGAACCCGCTGGCGTGTTCGTCATTGATATCGGTCAGCAGGAAACCCAACCCTTCGATGGTCGTGCCGCCGAACGTGTAGCCGCACGCTGTCGCTCCGGCGGCCAAAAGGTCGTAGGCGGTGCTGCCGTCCAGGCGCGCGTCGCAGATGGTGCGGTCCCGGCCTTCCACGCGGTACTGGTACGCGCCGACATTCGCGGGACGGTAGTACCCGACCGGAATGGTAGCGCCCGACAAGGCTAACGCGGCGTCCTGGGTCGCGAACGCATTTGCCCCCGGCTGCGATAGCATCCAGGAGAACGACCCGTCAGGATTCTCCAATGACGCGAGGAATGAAAGCGGCGTGCCGCCCGGTTGCGCGCTTGCGGCCGGGTCCAGCCCGAGTTTGCGAAGAGCCAACACTACCCAGGCGGTAGAATCCGCGTCCGATTCCGAACTGGCGGCATAGGGAAAGCCGCCGTCGCTGTTCTGCAGTCCGCGCAGATAGCTCAGGGCCGATACGACCGCGGAAGCATCGGCGGCCACTCCTGCTTCGCGCAGCGCCAACAACGCGGCGGCGGTGCTGTTGGAATCGCTGGAACTGCCGACCGCGAAACCGAACCCCCCGTCGCCGTTCTGATGAGCGACCAGGTATGACGTTGCGCCGGTGATCAATGGATCGTCCGCCGCAACACTGGCGGATGACAACGCCAGGATACCCCACGCGTCATCATTGAGGAACACGGGGTCACCCAGCTGCCCCTCGCGGGCCAGCGCCCGCAGTTGCGCGATGTAATCCACGTTGCCGAACGTGGCGGGATTTTGCCCGAGGGCAGCGAGCGCCAAGATGGCCTTGGCATAGTCATTCACGCCGCTGCCGGACACGCTGCGCAAATGATCGGTCGGCAGATCGGAAACGCCGTTGGCGGCCAGCGCCATCGTGATCCAGGCATTGGGCGTAAGAGACCGCAGGTAGCTCACGGTCGACGGATTGATACCGGCTCGGATGGGCACCACGGCGGTCATCAGGACCGCCGCGGCGGCGCCGAAAGCAGCGACCCAACGGGATCGGTTTGTGGGCATAAAAAATCTCCCTGGTTCGAGGGAGTGGAACGGCCACGCGCAGGCGCCCGCGGAGCGCCAGCACGCCTGGCTGGTTCACCAACTCTCATTCCTCGAAGAGTTACGTGAGTAAGCGTTCCGTGGATAGCGACCGGGCTTGTCCCGCTCTTTCCCAAGAATTGGCGGGGCATTACCGTTGCGGGTCAGCGGCTGAATCACACAGCACTTCGTACCCGCGGAACGTTCGAATTGTCAATCCTTCGACTGGCTCAGGACTTCGAGTCATGAGCGCCTCAGGCCAATGATTGACCCTGAGCGCAATCGAATGGGTCAACGCCAACGTTTAGGCTTCACCAGCATACGGAGCGCGCAAATATCCGTCAAGGACTTTGATTGTGGATAAACGACATGGGCATCCCATTCTCTGCCGCTGCCCCCGCCGGACGAAAGGCTTGCGCAACCATCTCCGCCACCGCTGGCGCGCCGCCATACGGACGCGGGGAAAGTTCCAACGGGTCTTGCAGAAGATCAAATACTGAAACGGAGTCCGCCTGGAAATCCACCAGATATTTCGTCGGGAAACGAAGGAGTGCCAGGCGCGGCCGCGTGTACGGCTGCAGCATCAGGATAGGGGCCGCCGCGGCGATGGGCCTGCCCTGCAGCGGGTCGCGCAACGACTGTCCCAGCAGCGTCGGCGGAGCCGGCAACTGCAGTAAATCGGAAATTGTCGGAAAAATGTCCATCTGGCTGTGGGCTTCAGCTATCGGTTGCCCGAAAGAAAAACGCCATGGATTTTCCCTGGGCGGCACCGCCAGCAGGAAGGTACTAAAACTGCCGTCGCGCACATCGTACTCAACGGTCGTGAAATTGCCGATCCGGTCCATCTGGAACCCGGTATCGCTGTAGGCGAACACCAGGGTGCCGGGCATCTCTCCCAACGCATCCAGCAGCTGCCCCAAATAAGCGTCCTGGACGAAGGTGGTGTTGATCAGCTGCTCGCGGAACGTCTGTGGCGTGGGGAAAGGTATTCGCGGCAGCATGGCCGGGTCCTCCACGGCCGGCCAGGGATAGTGGTTAGTGCCGCTGACCGCGACCAGCGCAAAGATCGGTTCGTCGCCCGCGCCGCGCAGCCGCTCGACGACACGCTTGAAATATACGTCTTCACGGTACCCCCACGGCAGCAGCGGGTCGCCCGGTTCGGTGACGTCGGCATCGTGCAGCTCGTCAAAGCCAATGGCGGAAAGCCACCGGTCGCCGTGCGCGAACGTCAGGTGGTCGTTCTTGAACACCATCGTACGATAGCCGGCAGCACGTAAAAGGCGCGGCAGGCATGGCAAGCGGCGCAGCTGCTCGTCGGAGTAGCTGTTGACCAGGGTGTCGCCCACGGACGGCGGCAGGCCGCACAGCAGGCTCTCCTGCGACCGGATGGTCTGCACACCATTGCTGTAGAAATGCGGGAACAGCACGCCGCGCTGGGCGTACCGATACAGCGTCGGCGTGGTCGTCGGGCGCACCAGGTCGCCGCTCACGCTCTCCAACTGGACAAAGATGATGCGCTTGGGCGCGTCCGCCGACAGCGACCCGTTGCGGAGCGGAACGCTCGTGCTGCGCTCCAGCAGCTGCGCGTACGCCGTCGCGTACGCGCCTCGTCCCCCATTCCCAAAGGTGCGGGCAAAGCGGGACAGTTCCCCGGTGAACTCACGGTACCCGAGCAGCGCCCCCAGCAGGGCGACCAGCAACAACGCGCTCGTTCCCACCCGAAGCCAGTTGCGTTCGAATCGTGGCCGACGCAACCACGACCACGCCAACAGAAGCCAAAAAACGGTGAACGCCGGCCCGATCAGTCCGAGCGTCCACAGCACCTCGGGCCCGAAACTGCGCGCCACAGTGGTGAGCGCGTCGCCACGGTTGAACCAGAAGAAGGCAAAATCAAAGACCAGGCCGCTGCGCCAGTGATAGAGCAGCAGGAACCAGTAGAGTTGGTGCACCAAGCCGAAACCTACGGCCATCGCGATGATGGCGGCTGCACGGAGCAGGCGCGGACGCAGCCAGTATGCTGCCAGCGCGAGCCACAACGGCAGGAGCATCGGCCAGCCCACGGCCGCGACCAGCCAGACCGGCAACGCCGTGAATGACGACGGCACCGTGTGGCGCGCGATCAGCAGTGTTCGGCTGACGAGATTGAGCTCGATCAGCGCCGCTGCCAGCCAGTAGACCACGACCAGCCCGAGCAGCGGCCACGCCGCGTACCGGGCGGCCACGGTCCCTGCGCGGTCCAAGCGTGTCGACCAACGCTTCGGCATTGCCATGGTATAAAAAAAATGTCGGTAGGCTCCGACAGCCAAATCATGATACCCGCGGGACCACTACCGCTTGATGCGGCGGCGGATGAATGCGGGGATCTCCAGCTCCTCCTCTTCGGTAGTTTTTGTCGGGGTGGGAATTGACGGTTCTTCTGCGACCGGTTCGGGGAGCGGCATCGCCCGCGGTGCGGGGCGGGGCGGTTCGGGCTTCCGCTCGCGGCGGACAAAGGCGGTGGGCTTGTAGCTGGTCTCCGCCGTCGGTTCCTCGTGCAATGACTTCGCGCGCTCGGCAAACCCCGTGGCGATGACGGTGATCTTCACCTCGTCTTTCAGGGCCTCGTCGATCACGGTACCGAAGATGATCTTGGCGTTGGGGTCGGCTGATTGCGTGATGATCTTGGCCGCTTCGTTGACCTCGTGCATCGTAATACCGCGCGGCCCGGCAATGCTAAACAGGATGCCTTTCGCGCCTTCAATGGAGAGCTCCAAGAGCGGGCTGGAAACGGCGGCTTTGGCGGCATTGACCGCCCGGCTCTCGCCGCTTGCCTTGCCGATGCCCATCAACGCCGACCCGGTATCCGACATGATGGCTTTGACGTCGGCGAAATCCAGGTTGATGAGGCCGGGAACCGTGATGAGGTCGGCGATCCCCTGTACGCCCTGCCGCAAGGTCTCGTCGCACGTTTCAAAGGCGTCCAGAAGGGACACCTGCTTATCCACCACCTGCAGCAACCGGTCGTTGGGGATGGTGATGATGGCGTCCACCTTCTCTTTCAGTTCGGCATGCGCTTTCTCGGCGATCTCGCGCCGCTGCGCGCCTTCAAAGGTGAACGGCTTGGTCACGACCGCCACGGTCAGGGCGCCTAACTCCTTGGCAATGCCGGCCACCGTCGGCGATGCGCCCGAACCGGTGCCGCCGCCCAAGCCGCAGGTGATGAACACCATATCCGCGCCGCGCAGCAGGTCGCGCAGCTCATTAATGCTCTCTTCGGCCGCCGCGCGGCCGACCGTCGGGTCCATACCGGCGCCCAGGCCGCGGGTCGTGTTCTTGCCGATATGCAAACGGTGCTGCGCGTGGCACTGATGGAGCGCTTGCAGATCCGTATTGATCGCCAAAAAATCGACGCCCTTGATCTTGGCAGCGACCATCCGGTTGACGGCCGACCCCCCCGACCCCCCGACGCCGATCACCTTGATCTTCGCGATCGTCTCAATGTCTGGTTTGAATTCACCCATAGCGTACGGTGCGACTCCCTGGGATGAAAAAAATTCGCGGGTAACAGTGCCGCACGTTTAGGAGCGGCGCAAGCGCAGTGTCCGCAGCAATTTATCAAATGCCCGTGGAAGCTGCTGCAGGCCGCCGCTTAACATCCCGCCTTTGGCCTGACCGCGATGGCCCAACATTTGGTTGCCCCACAGCACCAATCCGATGGCGGTCGTGAACGTGACGTCGTTGGCCTTGTCCACCGTGGAGGTCACGCCCACGGGATACCCGAGTGCGGCCGGCAGTCGTAACTTCCTCTTCGCCACCTCGGTGATGCCAGAAAGTTTGCTGCCGCCTCCCGTCAGGAGCACGCCTGCGGGCAGCATACCAGAGCGTCCCACCTTTTTCAATTCAGCGTCCACTTTGTCAAAAATTTCCTCCACGCGGGCCTCAATGATCTCGCCGACATACCGCTTGGATACCGGCGCGTTGCCGCCGCCCGCCACCGAAAGGTCGATCTCCTCGCGCTTGCTGACCTCCTTAGGCAGCGCGGTACCGTACTCCAGCTTGATCTTTTCCGCCGCGTCAATGGAAATACGCAAGCCGATGGCAATATCCGACGTAACGTGCTCGGAGCCGACGGGCAAGATGGCCGTATGGAGGATATCGCCCTCTTCGTAGACCGCCAGACTGGTCGTGGAGCCGCCGACATTGATGACCGCCGCGCCGAGCTGCTTGCTCCGTGGCGTCAGCACCGCTTCGGCCGTCGCGAGCACGGCCAGCACCAGGTCATCCACGTCCAGCCCCGCCCGAAAGATGGCCTTGGTCAGGTTCTTGATCTGCGCGCTCAGCCCCTGAATAATTTGCGTGTCCACTTCAAGCCGCACGCCGGTCATGCCGATGGGATCGCGGATGCCCGACTGGCCATCGACGGTGAAGCTTTTGGGAATGACGTGGAGGATCTCATAGTTGGGTGGGGTCGCCACGGTGCGCGCGGCTTCGATAGCCCGCTCCACGTCGGCTTCCGATATCTCACCGTTGGGCTTGGCCACCGCGACCACGCCGCGGCTTTCCTGCGACGCGATATGGCTGCCCGAAATTCCGACCCACACGTGCTCAATATCCACCCCGGCGATACGCTCCGCTTTCTCCAGGCATGAGGAAATGGAAGAAACCGCATCATCGATGCTCGTGATGACGCCACGGCTGATGCCAGCCGAAGCCACCTCTGCCACCCCGACGATGTGGGGCGGTTGATCAGGCTGGATCGAGCGCTGGCCGACCGCGATCCGCACCGCGCTGGACCCGATGTCTAAGCCTGCCAGGGTAGACGGTTCTGGCATAGAATCCCTCCTTAACAACGGTCAAAAACTTAACTGAACACCTGAATTATCCACACGCCAATGGTCGATTTTCCGTGCCCACCGGCGCTTCGGCTGGGATTTATCATAGCATAAATCACGGAGCAACCACAAGGTAGGGCCAGACCACCAGCAAAATAACCAGTGTTGCCGCAACCGCGGTGAGCAAAACCGCCCCCGCCATCATATTTTTGACCGCTGCGGCATAGTGGTGCACGCGCGGCTGGGCCATATCCACCAGACGCTCCGTGGCCGAATTTACCAATTCCATCGTGGGGACGGCAACGGCGGCCCCGATGACGATCGCGAGCTCAAGCGAATCCACGCCCAGCCAGATCGACCCGGCGATCGCAACAACCCCGGCAATGACTTGGAACCGAAAATTTTGCTCCTCCTGCAACGCCGTCACAACCGCGGTAGCGGCGCGGCGGAGACTGACTGCGAATTTTTTAAAACTGAACGGCATGGGGCTGTGGAATTAACGGGTACGGGAAAGCGCCCGTACGACAACCGCCGCCTCGAAGACGCCCATCTTTACCGCCGCGGTTTTCGTATCGTGGTCAAATCCGGCCAGGTGCGCCAACCCGTGAATGAGCAATTCGATCACTTCGCGACGCGTGCTGTGCCGATAGGTTTTGGCCTGTCGCACCGCAATGGGATAGCAAATGACCACTTCTCCCAGTATTCGTTCGACCGGTTTTGGCCATGAAGCATCATCCCGGGATGGAAAGCTCAACACGTCGGTCGGCGCGTTGACCCCGCGGGCGGCACGATTGAGCCGACGAGAAATAACACGGTCCACCAGCGCGACGGTGACCGCCTTTCCCCTCGCCCTCGGCCAACGGCTGCGAAATGCCTGCACCACGCGCGTGACCAGCGCTTTAGATATCGGCGCGCCAACCGAGTTGGATAGCCTCACCATGACGCTACGGCTCCCACCGGAACGTACCAATGATCGCCGCAAAGGTGGTGGAAAAACTGGGGGAACTTCCCGCCGCATAGGTGATGGCTACCACCGCGGACTTGTCCGGAGCCACAAAATAGTACCGCGGTATGGCATCGGCCGAACGCGCGCCGACCACGCCGTTTGCGCTGAATTCCTGCACCGGCGGGTTTCCCCACCGCTGCAACAGGGTGGGTAGGCCGCTCATCGGATGCCGCTCGGCGATGATGGTTTCTCCGGTCTTCGTATCCAAGCGGACCGTCGCCAGCCCGCCCTCGGTGGACTCCTGCGCCAGCCAGGCGGCCGGGAAAGCCCAGCGGAAGCCCCCGGTGGTTGCGGCGGCTGTGAATAGGCCGTCGGCTACCAGGGTCCGCCCGGACGGATCGCGCGGACTGT
This sequence comes from bacterium, assembly GCA_030648715.1. Taxonomy (GTDB): domain Bacteria; phylum Patescibacteriota; class Patescibacteriia; order Buchananbacterales; family GWA2-38-13; genus VMFR01. Next base: position 9,234 of record JAUSGZ010000027.1, read on the forward strand.
ATCCCTTACGGATCTCGGCACCGTCGGAATAGCTGTCACCATCGGAATCGCTCACCGCCGGCTGCGTCGTGTAGAGGCGTTCTTCATCCAGGGTCAAGCCGTCGTTATCTTCATCGCTGGCGCCGCTGGGACCTGATGGCGTCGGCGACGGGCTCGGCGCGTCGGTCGGCGCGACCGTCGGTTCGATGGTTGGCGTGATGGTCGGCACCGCGGACGGTTCCCCCGCAGGGGTTGCCACCACCTCAGGCGTCGGCGTGACCGAAGGGCTTCCCGGGGATACCGTCTCTTGCTCGGCGGGCGCGGGACCGAATTTCCAGAACGCGAGCGCTACCGCCGTCAGGAGCCCGACCACAATAACCACGACGCCCACGACAAGGAACGTTTTATTGGAACGCGAACGCGGCGCCAGGTAGAAACGTTCTGGCATGACCCGGATCTGCTCAACGACGTCTGGCGTGATATTCGCCCCGGCCTGTGCCACCGTCGGTTGAGCGTCACCCTTTTTCTTTTTACCAAACATTGATCTAGCTTATTAGCTTGTAGCTTATTGGCTTCTTAGGTCCTTAATTTCGCGATCATCGCGTTGAGCATCTTCATAGTTTCATCTAAAGGCCGAGCGCACCGAGAAAAATCAAGCCTTTCCCCGAACGGCAGCCGCTGAGCGATCACGAGGTGTGTTTCTAGCTCCGCGCCGGAACCATAAGCGATTAGTAGGAACTGACAATATTCTTTCCGGCTCCCGCGGCGTCGCCCTTCAGCGATATTGGACGGTATCGATACGGCAGCTCTTCGCGTCTGAGAGGTTAATCCGTAGAGTTCTGATTTTGGGTACTGCTCGGTTAATTCGTAGACAGTCACAACCAGCTCTACCGCACGCTGCCAAACTGTCAAATCTTTGTAGGAGTTGATCGAATTGGAATCTATCATCCGGGGCAGCCTAATAAGCTAAAAAGCTACCAGCTTTCAAGGCTGTTGTGGCACTTCCTTGATACGGCCGCTTCCCTTTGGGTTGTACCCGTTGAGTACCTCGGCGCCATCCTGGAAGCTGTCCCCGTCGGTGTCCGGATTGGTCGGCTCGGTGCCGAATACCTTGGTCTCATCGCGATCGGTCAACCCGTCGGCATCGGTATCAGTCGCGTACTTGTTGGTGCCATACAGCTCTTCTTCGCGGTCCGTCAAGCCGTCATGGTCGGTATCCGTTTCCACTTCGGCCGGCACCGGCTCGGGAGTTGCCGAGATCTCTGGGATCGGAGCGGTTGGTGAGGCTTCAGGCGTACCTGACGGGATCGGCGTGATGTTCTCTACAGGACTTTCCTGCGGCTGCGAAGTCCCGCTTGAGGGTGTTTGCGACGCTTGCCAGTACGTGTACGCTACCCACGCGCCCGCACCGATCGCAGCCATCCCCAGCAGCGTTACCAAGCCAATGATAAAACTGCGGCGGGCCAGGAGCGGCGGCTGTTTGGCCACGGACGTTTGCTCTTCTTCGGTCGGGAATGAGCGTTCGGCCTCGGCAGCGGTGGCCGCGGGACGCTGTGGCGGCATCCCCTGCCCCGGAGGAGCAAATCCTGGACGAGGCTGACGCACCAACGGTCGTGAACGGTCAACTCCGGAAAAAATATCGTCGGCCTGGGCGACCGGAGCGGGCCGTGCCGGAGCGGACGGAGGCGGCGGCAGCATATCGTCCTCCCGCGGGGGGCGCGGTGCAGTAGGGCCCGCGGGCGCGAATACATCGGCCCCAGGAAGATTCGGAGGTGGCACGGCGCGCCCAGCCAAGGTCGGCGGGGTTGACCGCCCCGCAGCCGCTGCCGGATCCACGGCGTCAAAAATATCCTCCAATTGTTCTCCGCCAAACCGCTGGCTGTTGGCCATAGAGCGAAAGGTTATGTGTCCGTCTCGGACCGATGGATATAAAATACCATACCCGGTAGTACAACGGATAGGCGGGATATTCCACTCGCAACCGCAGCCGTGAGATCAAGCGGGATAACTCTTCGTACGATGCTGCTTGTCATCGTTGTACTACTGGGCATACTCTCGCTACCGTTGCAGCCGCCCTGAACCCCGCGGGTTGAACCCGCCCTGGACCTCCACACCGTCCGTATAGCCGTCGCTGTCGGTATCGGGCTTGCGGGGGTCGGTCCGGTATACGCGTAGCTCATCATAGTCGGACAACCCGTCGCTGTCGGTATCGGCCATCTTAGGATCGGTCCGATAAGAAGCCTGCTCGGCGTAATCGGACAACCCGTCGCTGTCGGTATCTACCGGCAAACTCGCGAGGCAACGCTGGGCGACTGCAACATCGGCGATTTTCCGGCATGCCTGGTAATCGGTTTTGGTGGCCGCCTGTACCATCCAGAACCTCTCCAGGCAGGTCACTTTTACCCCGGCATCATACCGGTCGCAGAACGCGGGGTCGCTGACGCGATTATTGATGAGAACCTGCTGCTCGCAGAACGCACGGTCCTCGGCCGTCGGCGCCGTCGTGCAGGCGGAAAAATCGCTCCCCCAAGAAAGCACGGCGCTCCGACACCGTTGCTTCCCCTCATCGGTACTGATACTCCCGCAGGGTGCTTCGTCAATGCCGGTCGTCGCATACCACTCGTAACAGTTATCGCGATCATCCACATTATCGACCGCCGCACACGCTGCGGGGTCGTTGGCTTTATGCGCCTTACCGCTCTGCACCGTGTTCCACACGTAGTACCCCACTTTTTGGCATTCCTGGATATTGTCCTTCGCCGCGATCTCATCGCAACGCGCGACCTCTTCAGCGGTGGGCCCCTGGCCGGTCACCGGAGGTGATGCGGTCGCCCGAGGACCGGACGACGGCGCTATGTTTCGCCCGCGCAGATACCACCATGCCCCTGCGACAACTGCCGCGACCAGGAGCAGGATGATGACGAGATTGCGAATAGCGCGCATAGCGGTCTACTGGCAAATATAACGGTCTACGCCGTTCACCCGCTCCAGGCAGGTAATGCGCAAATTCGTGATCTCCGACAAATTGCCGTCACGGTCCGAGCGCGTGACGATCTTGAACTTCAGGTAGCGGCCCACCAGCTCGCCGGGGGCCGGGAACTGATTGGAGGTGATGAGCGGGCTTTCCCCGATGCGAGCGTTGAAGTTGTCGCGGTCGCGCGTCGTGTTGCGGTCATCCACCGGTATCCATTTATCGGAATCCACGGGCGGGAACCCATCCGTATCGTCCGACGTGTAGACATAAATGTTGATGTAGCTGCCGCCGCGCTCCACCTTATCGTAAAGGATCTTACCCCAACGGCGGCTCCAGCTGGAAACCGTCGTGTCGAACGCGGCCAGCGCATCCGCGTCGCCCGGCGGGAAGGCGACCGCATTCTCGCGCAGTACGAGCGTACGGTTAAGGCCCAAAAAGTCACTGTAC
>JAUSGZ010000044.1 GCA_030648715.1 bacterium
GATTATACATCATAACAAAGAACCTACGATTATCATAGGTATAGAAACTATCTGCGATGAAACGGCCTCCGCGGACGTTGAAAAGACCGCGGCTGGTTTTCGGGTCCGTTCCAGCGTCGTGGCTTCCCAAGCAAAGATCCATGCCCGCTATGGCGGCGTGGTGCCGGAGGTGGCGGCCAGAAACCATGTCGGCGCCATCATTCCCGTCGTGGACCGCGCGCTGCGGCAAGCGAAGATCAAACCGAAAGCGCTGGACCGCATCGCCGTGACCGCCGGGCCCGGGCTGATCACGTCGCTCCTGGTCGGCGTGCAGACGGCCAAAGCGTTCGCGCTCGCTTGGAAAACGCCCCTGGTTCCCATCAACCACCTGCGGGCGCACGTATACGCGGCGTGGCTACCAATGGAAATTCAAAAGGCAAAAGGCAAAAGGCAAAAGTTAGGAAAGATAAAATTTCCCGTGGTTGCCCTGGTGGTCTCCGGCGGCCACACCGAGCTGGTGCTCATGAAGAATGCGCGGAATTTCAAAATGCTCGGGCAAACGCTGGACGACGCCGCCGGGGAAGCGTTCGATAAAACCGCGAAGATCCTTGGCCTGTCCTACCCGGGCGGCCCGCAGGTGGCCAAACTCGCCCAACGGGGAAACCCCCAGGCCGTAGCGTTCCCGCGGCCGATGCTGGGGAGCGGCGACCTGAATTTCAGTTTTTCCGGACTGAAGACGGCCGTCCTCTACCACGTAAAGGGTCGCCGCGTTTCCCCGCGGGAAACCAATGACCTGTGCGCCTCCATCCAAGCGGCCATCGTTGATTCGCTGGTGCCAAAGACCGTCGCGGCCGCCACGAAGTACCGCGCCAAAACTGTCGTGCTCGCCGGCGGCGTCGCGGCCAACCGTCGCTTGCGCGAACGACTCGGGAACGCGGTCAGCGACCATAAACTTGATTTCCGCGTGCCGGACTTTTCTTACTGCACCGACAACGCCGCCATGATCGCCGCAGCCGGGTACTTCGGAAAACCGAAAGATTGGCGGAATATCAAGGTTGACGCGAATTTACCGATTACCCAATAACCCCCTCTTGCCCCAAGGGGAGGAAATTAAATCATGCCTCGCGCGTCTACCACTATCGCCACTGCCTCGGCACGGGAAACACATGCCCTAGGCAAATCGCTCGCCAAACGCCTGCACGGGGGCGAGGTGTTCGCCATCAACGGCGAACTGGGGGCAGGGAAGACCGTACTGGTGCGCGGGCTTGCCGAGGGCTTGGGCGTGCGGCACCGCATCAGCAGCCCGACGTTCCTCCTCATGCGCGTCTACCGCATCAAAAAGCGCGGGAGTGAGATCCGCCATTTCGTGCACGTGGATGCCTACCGCGTCAAACATCCAGCGGAATTGACGGATATCGGCCTGAAAGAACTTCTTGGAAGATCCGATACCGTGGTGGCAATAGAATGGGCGCGACAGGTAGCCCCGCTCCTGCCGAAACGGCGCTACGACCTCACGTTGCGCCTTGGCAAAACGCCCTCAACCCGCCACCTCACGCTGCGCCGCCGTTGACAGCGCCGACCCTGGAGCCATCGTGGTGGACAGCCCTTTCACCGGACCTGTATGGTCCTCCTTGGGGGGGGTCCCGGACACAGAATTTGCGTCCGGGAATTTTTATAAAAAATGCGCCCGCGGCGCGTCTCCATACTTTTGACTTTTAACTTTTGCCCTTTGACTTCCTGCTATTCGTAACTCGCGCTCGTGTCCTTGGCGACGCGGAAGACCTCGTCCAGACTGGTCATCCCATCCACCGCTTTCAGAAGCCCGTCCTGCAACATCGTGAGCATCCCGTTCTTGATGGCGACCCGCAGCATATCATACTCGGACACGTGGCCGGATAGGATGAGATCCTCGATCTCCTTGTTCATACGCATGATCTCAAAGATGCCGATGCGGCCATGGTACCCCAGCCCCTGGCACTCGTCGCAGCCCGGCGCTTTGTAGAAACTCATTTTACCCGTGTCCACCTTCACCCCCGAGGTTTCAGGAATTTTTTGCAGGATAGCGGCCACGCGCTCGTGCAGTTTCGGGTCGGTCTTTTCGGGCTTCTTGCAGTGGTCGCACAATTGCCGCACCAGGCGCTGGCCGACCATCGCATTGAGCGCGGGCGCCAGCAGGAACGGTTTGACGTCCATCGCCAGGAACCTCGGCACGGTGCCGGAGGCATCATTGGTGTGGAGAGTGGAGAACACCAGGTGGCCGGTCAGCGCCGCGTTGATGGCGATGTCGGCCGTCTCCAGATCGCGAATCTCGCCAACCATGACGATGTCGGGGTCCTGACGCAGGATGGAGCGCAGGCCGGAGGCAAACGTGTAGCCGCGGCCGGCATCCACCTGGCTCTGGGTAATGCCCGAAAGCCGGTATTCGACCGGGTCCTCAATGGTGATGATCTTGGTGTCCGGCGTGTTGAGCCTGGTTAGCACGGCGTACAAGGTCGTCGTCTTCCCCGACCCCGTCGGCCCGGTGGTGATGATCATGCCATTGGGCTTGTCAATCTCCTGCAGCAGATCTTCAAAGGCGCGGCCGCGCAGCCCGAGGCTCTCAAACGTCAGGGCGACGGCCGAACTCTGCAGCAAACGCATCACCACGCTTTCGCCGTAGGTGGTCGGGAGCGCCGAGACGCGGACATCGATCTTCTCTTTGGTCAAAAAAATGGTGAAGCGTCCGTCCTGGGGCTTGCCGGTGACGTTGATCTTGAGGTGGG
>JAUSGZ010000050.1 GCA_030648715.1 bacterium
GCTGCTGGACATGCAGGTGGAACCGTTCCTTATCTCCAGCACCGTGAATGTCATCGTGGCGCAGCGCTTGGTGCGCCGGATCTGCAGCCAGTGCCTCGTGAGCTACCAGGCCAAGCGTAAGGAGCTCACCGCGACGCTCTCGCCGGCCTTGGTCACGCGGCATTTCGGGGCCCGCGCGTCCGTACGGCTGTACCGGGGCAAGGGGTGCCAGGTCTGTGGCGGCACGGGCTACCACGGCCGCGTCGGCATTTTTGAAGTCCTGGAGGTGTCGGAAGCGGTGCGGCGGCTCATCATGGAGCACGCCAACGCGGATATCATTAAAACAGAAGCCGTCAAAGAGGGGATGACCACCATGCTGGATGACGGTCTCGCGAAAGCGGTGCAAGGGGCGACAACCATTGAAGAGGTGCTGCGGGCGACCCGCGAGTGAATTTCCTGGAAAAACCAAGGCTAAAACACAAGGGCATGCAATTCGCGTATTCGGCAGCCACGGCCGACGGGAAGGTGAAGAGCGGCGTTGTGGTGGCAGCCAATCAGCGGGCCGCGATCGGGCTGCTTGAACGGCAGCAACTGGTTGTCGTGAAGCTGGAACGCCGTCGTAACGGCAGGGGCCATGCATTGTACCGCGTGCCGCTGTTGCAACGGATGCTCTTGGCGCAGCACTTGTCGACGCTCTTGAAAGCCGGCGTCAGCTTGCTGGAAGGCCTGCGGGTAGTCCAGGACGAGACCCGGTCGCACGGATTGCGCAAACTGCTGGAGCGCGTGACGGTAAAAGTATCGTCGGGCACGACGTTTTCCGCCGCCCTCGAAGCGCAGGGCGGGGCCTTTGATCCGCTGTTTGTCAGCCTGGTGCGGGTCGGCGAGTCCTCCGGCACGCTTGAGGAGAACCTGTCATACCTCGCGGATGAATTGGAGAAACGGCTCGCGCTCCACACCAAGGTGCGTTCGGCGCTGGCGTACCCGGCGGTGGTGGTCGGGGTGACCGGCGTGCTGGGCGCGGTGCTCGCATTTTTCGTCTTGCCCAAGATCGTTCCGTTGTTCACTTCGCTCAAAATCGAACTCCCGCTCTCGACCGAAATCCTGCTGAAGGTCGCCGGTTTTTCCCGCGACCATGGGGTGCTCTCTCTCGTGTTTGCCGTCGGCGCCATCATTGCTTTCCGTTTGCTGACCCTGCGGGGGCCGCTGCGGCGACAATGGCATTGGCTGCTGCTGCGATTGCCGGTGGTCGGGCGCATCACGCGAAGCCTGAACCTGGCCAACGCCTGCCGGACCTTGGGGACGCTGCTCAAAAGCGGCGTGCCATTGCTGGAGGCGCTGGACATCACGGCCGGCACATTACGGAATGTCGCGTACCACGAGGAATTTTCCGCCCTGCGGGAGGCAGCCAGCACGGGAACCAGTCTCGCGGCGAGCATGGCGCTGCCATCACGGCGGAAGTTGTTCCCGCCGTTGACGCTATCGCTGATACGGGTGGGCGAATCGAGCGGGAAACTGGACGAGAGTTTGCTGTATCTGAACCGCTTTTACGAACGCGAGGTCGATAATCTGATGAAGGACCTGACGGTGATCCTGGAGCCGATGTTGCTCGTGTTCATCGGACTGGTGGTGGCGTTCGTCGCCGGAGCCATCATCACGCCCATCTACCAGATCTCGGGCAGTTTGCGGGTGAAATAATCTATGCTCTTCCACTGGCCGCGGCGCAGCGTGGTGGGTATCGACCTTTCTGACCGGTCGATCGAGGCGCTGCAGCTCAAGCGGGCGCTGGGCAAGCCCGTGCTTGCCGCCTACAGCCGAGTATTGCTGCCGCCGGGCGTCGTTGAGGACGGGCGGATCTTGCAGCCGGCCGCGCTGGTGGAACACGTACGCCAACTGCTCCAGAAAGCGCGTCCGGAGCCGATCAAAGAACATTTGTGCGTTATCGCGCTGCCGGAATCACAGGTCTACTCGCACGTGTTTGCGCTGCCTGCGGCATTCCAAGCCGAGCAGATCCGGCGGGCGATCCTTCTCGAGGCGGAGCACTTCATGCCCATCCCCCTCCGCGAGAGCTACCTGGATTTCCGTCCTATCGGCAGCCGCGGCGAGCACCTGGAAGTGGCGTTCGCCGCGACCCGTCGCGGCCTAGTGCATACGTACCTTGAGGTCTTCAAATCCGCGGGGCTGCAGCCCCTGGCGTTCGAGCCGGAATCCGTCAGTCTCGGGCGGTCGCTCGTGCGCCGCAGTTTGGGCGACGGGTCAGCGGCTACCCTCATTGCCGATGTGGGCATGCGGACCACCAACGTTCATCTCGTGCGCCAGGGGGTCATCATCGGCAGCCTGACCATACCGCGGGCCGGCGGCCATTTTACCGATGCGGTCGCCGCTGCCCTTAAGCTTTCCCCGGAGGAGGCCGAGACTCGCAAGCTACAGGTCGGGTTTGACGAGCGGCGGGGCGACGGCGCCCTGGTTGCCGCGCTCGCCGCCGCGGCGGCACCGATCGCCGTTGAGGTCAAGCGGTTCGTGGCGTACGCCGCCGAACATCGCGGAGTTGCCGTACGCCAGGTGGTGCTGGCCGGCGGTTCAGCTCTGCTGCCAGGGTTTTCGGAATTTTTGTCGGCGCAGCTGGGAATACCTGTCAGCGTCGGTGACCCTTTGGCGCGGCTTTGGCAGGGACGCGTGAAGCTACCCGAACGTCAGGGCGTGCTGTATGGCAATGTCATCGGACTGGCGCTGCGCGGGCTGTATCGCGATCCGGTCGCGGCGGGTCCGAATCTCCTGACCCAGGCGCAGGACCGCATCCGCAGCGAGCAACTTCAACATTTTTTGACCGTACCGAAATTCGACCGTCGGCTGTGGGGGATGGTGAGTGCGCTGGCGCTCGCCTTGCTGGTACTGGGGGGCCTGCTGTGGTACCGGTCGGCAACTCCGGCGCCCAGCCAGCACTATGTGGTGGAATTTCCTCCATTGGACTGGTCTAAGAGCCAGGCTCCGCAGACCGCAGAATTGGTCATCTCATTTGCCCCCACTGGTTCCGTCCCCGCTAATGCCCTTTCCGCGCGATTCCTGGAAGGAGTATTTACGGCCACCGACGTTTTTTCCGCCACGGCTTCGGCGACGACCGCCACCTCCAACGCACTCGTGCGGCTGGTGAACACAACAAATCGCCCCCAACCGCTCGTGGCCAATGCCCGGCTGCAGGCCGATGACGGCACGGTCGTCCGTCTCGCTTCGGGGGTCATTGTGCCGGCGGACGGCAGCGTGACGGTTGCGGTTCCTGTCCCGTCCGGCGTTACGGTGCGTGGGCGCTTGCGGTTGCCGGCGTTGACGGCCGAGGCGCAGCGGGCGATCTACGCCGAAGTCGTCGCCCACGCGACCGTCATTGGGGAGAAGGATGTAGCTGCCGCCCGCGAACGGCTTTTCGCGTCAGCGCGGAAGCTGGCGACCGATGCCTTTGTTGTCCAGCAGGAAACGGAGGAGTATCTGCTACCAATATTCCCGCCGCTGGAGGGGGAGACCATGACGACGTCGTCTCCGGTCGGGACGCTCGCAGTCGAATTTTCGGCCACGTTGCGGCAACCTTTCGGGGGTATCCTGGTGCCCAAAATTGATCTGGCATCGGCGATCATCGAGGCGCTTGGCCCACTGGAGCAGCCGCTCCAGTCCGTCAGTTTTACGCTTGGGAAGCTGGATTTGGCGGAGCGCCAGATTTCTGTTATAATAACAACGGCAAGCCCGCCTGTGGAAAAGTAAGTTTCCGGGTGGGCCGGGATAATCATTTCAGCGGCAGCAGTTGCCGCCGCTACCTAACGTATTTATTTATGGCGAGTGCGCGCACGGCGCTCCGTAAGCAGGGCGCGGGGTTTACTCTCATTGAGCTCCTCATCGTTATCGGCATCATTTCAGTGCTGGCCGCGATTATTTTCGTTGCCGTTGACCCGGCTCGGCGTTTTGCGGAAGCTCGGAATGCCCAGCGCTGGAGCGAGGCGAATGCCGTTTTGAACGCCATCCTGAAGTGCACGGTTGATAATAACGGTAGTTTGCCGTCCAACTTGGGCACGGCGGCGAGCGGCACCTACTTCATGATCGGGACCGGTGCTGACGCTACTGGCTGCACGTCACAGGCAACGTCGGCGGTGCTGGATCTGGGTGCGTCGACCTGCGAAGGAGCAACGACCTTGGCCCCCGACTACATGGCTTCCATGCCGGTGGACCCGACGGGTGGCGGGTGGACGGCAGCCAAGTCCGGCTATTACATCATCAAATCCACGTCCGGGCGGATCACGGTGGGTGCGTGCGCCGCGGAGCGCAGCGAAGCCATCAGCGTCACGCGATAACCCGCGTTTCCTAAAAGACGGCCCACTACGGGCCGTCTTTGGTTATGTCCTCGTACCTGCGCTATACTGCAGGGGTGGCTATGCCCGGTAGGACAACGGGCCCACGGAATAGAAGGATAATGTCGAGATAAATTATTTCTCGGTCATAACGCAATCACCTCGCTCGACCGTTGTACTACCGTGTATGCCTGCCAAGGTCGTGTTCATCGTCGCCCAGCGCGATTTCCGTGATGAGGAGTTGCTGCAGACCCGCGAGGTGCTGGAGCGCTTCGGCGTGCAGACGTATGTTGCCGCGGATTCCCAGGAACCGGCACACGGGAAGTTCGGTTCGCTGGTTTTACCCAGCCTGACCATTCAGGGGGTTTCGGCCCGGCACTTCGACGGGATCATCTTTGTCGGCGGCCCGGGCGCGCGTGAGCTGTTCGAGAAACGTACCGTGCTGCGGCGTGCCCAGGAGTTCGCCCAGGCCGGCAAGGTCGTCGCGGCCATCTGCAGCGCGCCGACGATCCTGGCGAACGCCGGTCTGCTGATGGGAAAGCGGTCGACCGCGTTCCCGACCGAGGAGACAACGCTGCGCGACCACGGCGCGGAATACACCGGCCTGCCGGTGGAAGCGGACGGGAACATCATCACCGCCAAGGATTCCACCTATGCGCGCGATTTTGCCGAGCGTATCGCCTGGGAGCTGGGGCAATAGTCCCGGCCGGGGTGCGCACGGGGTGGGCATTGTGTCATCAGCCGCTGTCAATATATAATTCAAGCGTTTGTAATTCATCCCTACTCCTATGCCGCACACGTTACCCAAACTGCCCTACGCCCATGCTGCGCTCGAACCGTACCTAGACGCGCGGACGATGGAGATCCACCACGGCAAACACCATCAGGCCTACGTGGATAATCTGAATAAGGCGCTGGAACCGTACCCAAAGCTGCAGCAGCTGCCGCTCGAGGAACTGGTCGCGCAGCTGTCGACCGTACCCGAAGCGGCGCGCACGGCCGTCCGGAACAATGGGGGCGGGCACCTCAACCATAGCTGGTACTGGGAATGGATGGCGCCGAAGGCCGCGGGAAAACCTGATGGGAAATTGGCAAAAGCCATTGAAAAAGAGTTCGGCGGGTTTTCCGCGTTCCAGGAGCAGTTCACTAAGGCCGGCATGACCCGCTTTGGCAGCGGCTGGGCGTGGCTCGTCATCAAGGACGGCAAGCTTTCGGTACTGTCGACGCCGAACCAGGACAACCCGATGACCGACGGCCTTACGCCGCTGTTGGGTTGCGACGTGTGGGAACACGCGTATTACCTGAAGTACCAGAATCGGAGGGTCGACTACTTGGCGGCCTGGTGGAATGTGGTGAATTGGGAGAATGTTGCAGGACGTTTCGCAACGGCGCAGCGGTAACCTGTACGGTTGAATCTATCCGCTATGCCGACCGTCACCATCTATTCCACGCCGACCTGCCCGTACTGCAAAATGGCGAAAGCTTACCTCCAGAAAAAGAACGTCCCGTTCACCGACGTGGATGTGTCCGAGGATGCAGCCAAGGCCGAAGAGATGATCGAAAAATCCGGGCAGTTGGGCGTGCCGGTGCTGGATATCGGCGGCCGCATCGTCATCGGGTTTGACCAGCCACAGATCGATTCGGCCCTGACCGAAGCGAAATAATCACGGCGTGACCCAGTATGCGACGAAATCGTTTTCTCCTATTTTTCGCCGTGGCACTCGTGGGTCTGACGAGTGGCGGGTGTACGCGCACACCGTTCACTCCGAATGTTGCGCGCACGGAAGAACCCGCGCTCGCGGTCCCATCGGGCGGGGAACGAGCGCCTGAAGCGGTGCGTAGCCCCTTGGCGCAGCCCCAATCCGGAGATGCCGGTACGCCCGCGCCGCCAGCGGTATCCAGCTACCGGCCGTACACGAAGGATGCCTACGAGCAGGCCAAGGCCGAAGGCCGGCCTATCCTTTTGTATTTCTACGCCAACTGGTGTCCACTCTGCGCCGACCAGGAACCGAAAGTGGTTGAACTGTTCCGCAGACCGGATATTGCCGACTGGGGGGTAGCGGCGTTTCGCGTCAACTACAACGACAGCGACACCGACAGCGATGAGCGGGATCTGGCCGCGGAATTCGGCGTGAACTACCAACATACTTTCTTCACCTTCGACCGGAGCGGCAAGCAGGTATGGCGGGCGACCGGTACGCAGTCGCCAACGCAGCTGCGCTCCCGCCTGGAAGCGATCCGGTAATTCCGCGCTCCATGGATTCGATCGCCCTGCCATCATTGCTTGCGCTTTCCGCATTCTCCGGTGCGCTGACTATTGCTGCACCCTGCATCCTGTCGCTGTTGCCCGTCATGCTGGGGTCGGCGTTGGGGCAGCACCGTCTGCGGCCGCTGTTCATCGTGCTGGGGTTGGTGTCCAGCTTTACGGCGTTCGGCCTGGTGTTCGCGACGTTCACACGATTTTTCGGATTGAACCGAGTGCAATTCCGGCAGATCGCCGTTTGGCTGATCTTTTTTTTCGGATTGGCGTTGCTGTTCCCGCATCAGTACGAACGGCTTACGGTATGGGGGAAGGCGCTGCGTTCACGGCTTGCCCTGCGGTTACGCGGCCGAAATAGCCCGCCATCGCCGCAGCCGCCCCGTCTTCGAACCGGTCTCCGCGGCGCGTTCGTGCTTGGCGCCTCCATGGGCTTGGCTTGGGTGCCGTGCGCCGGACCGGTGCTCGGTGTTATCTTCACAATTGCGGCCTCGCAGGAATCCTACGGGACGGCGGCGCTCTTATTTGCCGCCTACGCGGTCGGCGCCGGCGTGCCGCTGCTGGTCATCGGGTATGGCGGCAATTGGATAGCGGCACGGACCCGATTTCTGGCCGGGAAAACCGAATTGGTGCGCCGCGTGGCCGGCGCGCTGCTGGCGATGATGGGCCTGCTGATGATCACCGAAGTGGACCGCAAACTGGAGATCTCTGCCTTCGGCATCTTTCCGAATACGGTGGGTATCGAGGAGCGTATATTGGAGAGGCAGATGGATGAATTGCCCATGAAGGAGCTTGTGGATCCCGGCCAAAAGATGCCGGTGCTGCCGCGCCAGCCTTGATGCCTATGCACGCCCGGGGATGGATCAACATTCTGGTCAGCATCGCGGTGGTGATCGCGGTCGTGACGGTCGGTTACCGGCTGATCTACGCGTCCAACCCGTTCAAGCAGGCGGGAGCGCTGTTTGGCAGTTTGTTCGACCGTTCCTCGATGTTGCACTCCAGCCTGCGGCGCGAAGCGGTGCGCGCACCCGACCTCGTCGGCATCCAACAGTGGTTCAACACCGCAAATAACCAGCCCGTGCAGCTCTCCGACCTGCGCGGGAAAGTGGTGATCGTTGATTTTTGGACCTATAGCTGCATCAATTGCATCCGTACCATGCCCTATATCACGGCCTGGGACAAAAAATATCGCGACCACGGTTTGGTGATCATCGGCGTACATACCCCGGAATTCGAATTTGAAAAAGACCCCGCGAATGTCGCGGGCAAGATCAAGGACTACGGCATTGAGTATCCGGTCGCGATGGACAACCGTTACGATACCTGGAACGCCTACGGCAACCAGTTCTGGCCAGCCAAGTACTTCATCGATCATGAGGGCAACATCGTGTGGCGCCATTTCGGAGAAGGAGCGTATGAGGAATCGGAGGCAAAGATCCAGGAGTTGCTGCGCAACGCCGGCTTGCTCGGAGCGGTCGGGCCGACGGCGGCCGTGAGCCCGAATGTCGACGTCAGCCAGATCAAAACGCCAGAGCTGTACTTTGGCTACCGGCGGCTGCTGTCGCAAACCCAGCGGCAGCACTTTGCGCCCCAACAGCTGCGTCCGGGCGAAGTTAACCGTTACACCGCGCCGCCAACGCTGGAGGAGAACGAATTTACCCTGGTCGGCGATTGGCTGATGGAGGACGAATATGCTGAACTAAAATCCGCGCAGGGGGTAATCCTTATCCGTTACTTCGCTCCCAAGGCCAATCTGGTACTGGAAGGGAACCCCGCGGCTCGGGCGCGCGTGCTGCTGGATGGCACATTGCTCGGGGGCGCGGGTCGCGGGAGCGATGTCGCGGCGGACGGAACCGTGGCCGTGGGCGAACCAAAATTGTATAATTTGACCGATACCGGTGACGATCCGGGTTGGCATACTCTGGAGGTGAGGTTCGACCAGCCCGGTGTGCGGGCGTTTTCGTTCACTTTTGGCTAGTCGGAGGATAGACGTTGGCAGGCAAATCCGTTTTGTTATACTATTCACCAAGCAGTCTGCACTGCCGGGGAGATCTCCCCGTAATCATTATTTGCGTGATATGCGTAAATATTTCGCGTTGATGGCGCTTGGCGCCGCGTTGGTAGCGGCTGCATGCACCCGTCAGGTACCGCCGCCCCAGGCCGGGGGCAATGACGATGACCAGGCCGAGGCCGCCTCGAGCCCCACACCCAGCGACGCCGCGGCGGCAAAGACGGTCGTCCAAATTTTGAACCTGCGCGCTAAAGTCCTGGCCGGCCAGCCGTTGGAGTTCACCTGGCAGGTCAAACCGGAGGACGGTGCCACGAGTACGATCAGCCACACCGCGGTGCACTACGACATCGTGTCCCATCCGGGGGTGCTGGGCATGGACGTGACTCCTGCGGCGGCCGGCTACAAGGAATTGACCCCCGACTTTGCGGCGGGCGAGTTCCAAGTGCCGCGGTCGTTTACGGCCAAGCTGACGCCGCAAGCCGGCAAATTGTACGTACGGGCGCATGCCATCATCGAAGGTAAGCAGTACTGGACCGGCGAGGCTGTGGTGGAGGTGGTGTCTGACCCGGCGATGATGGGAGAAGGTGCGAAGAAGGACGAGGGCGCGGTGACCGGCGAAGTCAAGACCGTAACGATGACCGCACGCACCTGGAAATTCGAGCCGTCCACCGTCCGGGTGAAGAAAGGCGACCGCGTCAAGTTGGTGGTCAAGAGCGTGGACGCCACCCACGGGTTAATGCTGCCGCAGTACAAGATCGACGAGAAGCTCGAGCCGGGCAAGACGGTGACGGTCGAGTTCACGGCGGATACCGCGGGCGAATTCCCGTTCTGGTGCAATGTGCCGTGCGGAGAGGGCCACCGCGAGATGCGCGGCACGTTGATCGTGGAAGAGTAATAAAATTTTGGCGCCGCCGCGCGTTCCCTTATGGGGTACCTGTGCACTGAGTGCGGTTACTCCACGGAGCATCCAGGGCATTGCCCGGAGTGCGAGCTGCTGTTGCAGGAGATCTGTGAGACCTGCGGACAGTTGCTGGCCGAGTGCGAGTGCGACGAGTAGTCGGCGGTTCTGCCGACCCGCAGGCTTCGGGTACCCCCGGGGCTTGCGGGTTGCGTCGGGTCGGTCGGTCTGGTAGGATGGAGCAACAATTGAGCCATTTTTAGGGGGAACCGCGCGGTTCCCCGGCTATGCTATGGGGAAATCTTTGTCTGCAGCCCAACCTGCCCCAGGACGGCCCGTTCTCTCCGGGCCCGGGTTTAGGTTACACGCACCGTTCGAACCGGCGGGTGACCAGCCCGCCGCCATTGCGTCGTTGACTGGCGGCGCAACGCCCGGCAGCCAGCAGACCCTGTTGGGGGTCACCGGTTCCGGCAAGACGTTCACCATCGCCAATGTTATCAATAACCTCCAGCTGCCGACCCTGGTCTTGTCCCACAACAAGACTCTGGCGGCACAGCTCTACCAGGAACTGCAGGATTTTTTTCCCGATAACCGGGTGTGCTATTTCGTCTCGTACTACGATTACTACCAGCCGGAAAGCTACCTGCCGGCATCGGATACCTACATCGAAAAGGATGTCCTGATTAACGAGAAGATCGAACAGCTGCGGCTGGAAGCGGCCGCCAGTCTCCTGACGCGGCGCGACGTTATTGTCGTGTCGTCGGTGTCCTGCATCTACGGTTTCGGGCGGCCGGAGGACTATGCCGCCGGTAGTCTGACCATCACCGCCGGGCAAGAGCTGGACCGGGACGCGTTACTGCGCCGTTTGGTCGGCATGCTCTACGAACGCAACGACGTGGACCTGCGCCCGGGGCGGTTTCGGGCGCGTGGCGGCACGGTCGACGTGTTGCCGGGTTCGGCGTTCGCGCACCTGGTGCGATTGACGTTCGAAGGCGACCGCATCGCCAGCATTACGGAACATCACCGGTTGACAGGTCGCCTGGTGACCGCGCTCGCGGAGGTGACCGTCTTTCCCGCCAAGTCGTTCGTCGTTCCCGACGAGCGCCGCGGGTCGGCAATTTCCGCCATCCGGGCGGAACTGGAAGAGCGCGTGCCCCAGCTGGGGCCGCTCGAGGCCTACCGCCTGCGTCAGCGTACGGAGTACGACTTGGAGATGATCGAGCAGCTCGGGTACTGCAAGGGCATCGAGAACTATTCGCGCCACTTTGATCACCGTACGCCCGGCAGCCATCCCTACACGCTGCTGGACTTTTTTGAGTACGCCGCGCGCGACTGGCTCATGGTCATGGACGAGTCGCATGCCACACTGCCGCAGGTCGGCGGGATGTACCATGGTGATAGGGCGCGCAAAAAGAACCTGGTGGATTACGGTTTCCGGCTGCCTTCGGCCTACGATAATCGTCCGCTCACGGCCGCCGAGTTCGATGGCTACCTGCGGCGGGTCATCTACACGTCGGCGACGCCCGCGGCGGAAGAGATTTCCCGTTCCTCGCGCGTGGTGGAGCAGATCATCCGGCCGACCGGACTGATCGACCCGCCGGTGGAGGTCCGGCCGGTCGCCACCCAAGTGCCAGACCTGATCAGCGAACTTAAATCCACGGTGGCGAAGAATCACCGCGCGCTGGTGACCACGCTGACGAAAAAATTAGCCGAGGAGTTGAGCCAGTATTTGGTTTCCGCCGGTTTGAAGTGCGAGTACTTGCATGCGGAGATCGAGACCCTCGAACGCACTGAGCTGTTACGGCGGTTACGCAGTGGCGCTATCGACGTCGTGGTTGGCATCAACTTGTTGCGCGAAGGGCTCGACCTGCCCGAGGTCGCCTTGGTCGCCATCCTTGACGCCGACCGCGAGGGATTCTTGCGCAATGCCACCAGCCTGATCCAGACCATCGGCCGCGCCGCCCGGAATATCGATGCCAAGGTTATTATGTACGCGGACCGCGTGACGGGCGCGATGCGCGAAGCCATCCACGAAACCGAGCGCCGCCGCGAGCGCCAGCTGGCGTACAATCGTGAGCACCATATCACCCCCCGGAGCATCCACAAGGCCGTCCGCGACATGGCTCCCACCGTGCCCATTAGCGTGCCGCAAAGCCCCCAGCAGCAGGCGGCACTGGTGGAAGACCTTGATACGCAAATGCGCGAGGCCGCGGAGGCTTTGGATTTTGAACGCGCCATTGAGTTGCGGGAAAAGATCAGAACGCTGCAGGCGGGCACCGCTGAAGCGCATCCTCGCCCGCGGCGGGGGAGAGCGGCGTAATTATCGTTATCGCTATGTCGGAGGAATTCATCAAAATTCGCGGCGCGCGCGAGCACAATCTGAAGAACATCTCGGTCGATATTCCCATTGACCAATTGACGGTCATCACCGGATTATCTGGTTCGGGCAAGTCGTCGTTGGCATTCGATACCCTCTACGCCGAAGGGCAGCGCCGCTACGTGGAGTCGCTCTCCGCGTACGCCCGGCAGTTTTTGGGCGTTATGGGAAAACCGGACGTCGATAAGATCACTGGGCTTTCTCCGGCCATTTCTATCGAGCAGAAATCAGTGTCCAAGAATCCCCGTTCTACGGTGGGCACGGTGACGGAAATTTACGACTACCTGCGGCTGCTGTTCGCTCGCATCGGCGAGCCGCACTGCCCGCGCTGCGGGAACAGCATCGCCCCGCAGTCGGCCGAACAGATCGTTACGACGCTGCTCCAGCAGCCCGCCGGTACGATGCTCACCATCTTTGCGCCGGTGGTGCGCGGCCGCAAGGGCACGTATGGTGCGCTGTTCTCGGACCTGGCCGCCCGGGGATTTGCCCGCGCCCGCGTGGACGGCAAGCTGCGCGATCTGGCCGACTGGGAGCAGTACCACCTGGACAAGCAGGTCAAGCACACTGTTGACGTGCTGGTCGACCGCATTAGTGCGGGTGACAAGGCAAAAAGCCGGCTGACCGAGGCCGTGGAAACGGCGCTGGGTGCGGCCGATGGTCTGGTGATCTCCGCATTCGGGGAGGGAAAGTCGGCCCGCGAGCAATTGTTCTCGCGCAACTACGCCTGTGCGGCGTGCGGGATATCAGTGGACGACCTGCAGCCACGGCTGTTTTCCTTCAATTCGCCGTTCGGCGCCTGCCCAGAGTGCCATGGGTTGGGTATTTCGCAGAAGTTCGATCCGGACCTGGTGGTCCCGGACGATCACAAGGCGCTCGCTGAAGGCGCAGTGCGTCCCTGGCAGACGCACCTGGATGGCTGGCGTAACCGTCTGGTGGAGGGCGTGGCGCGCCATTACCGCGTTGACCCGTGGACGCCCTGGCGCAAGCTCTCCGAAAAATTCAAAAGCGTCATCCTCTATGGCAGTGAGGAGGAGATCGATTTCAAGCTCGAATCCTACGGCGGCGATTCATCCTGGCAGTTCACCAAAACCTTCGAGGGGGTGATCCCGCAGCTGGAGCGGCTCTACCACCAGACCACTTCCGCATACCGCCGCGAGGAAATGGAGAAGTACATGCGCGTTGCCACCTGCCCGGCCTGCGGGGGTAAGCGGCTGAAGCCCGAGGCACTGGGCGTGACCGTCAACGGGCGCAACATCTGGGAGGCCTGCGAGCTGTCCGTCGAGGCATTACTCAAGATGTTTGGCGTGCTGCCGATGACCCCGACCCAGCAGGCGGTTTCCGGCGTCATCGTCAAGGAGGTCATCGCGCGCCTGACGTTCCTGGCGGACGTGGGCTTGGGCTACCTGACGCTGGCGCGCCAGGCCGGCACCTTGGCGGGTGGCGAAGCGCAGCGCATCCGGCTGGCGACCCAGATCGGTTCCGAGCTGCGCGGCGTGTTGTACATCTTGGATGAACCGTCCATCGGGCTGCACCAGCGCGACAATGCCAAGCTGATCGCGACCCTGCGGCGGCTGCGCGACCTCGGCAATACGGTGGTGGTGGTCGAACACGACGAGGAGACCATTCGCACCGCCGACTTCGTGCTGGATCTCGGGCCCGGCGCGGGTATCCACGGCGGGGAGGTCGTCGCCGCCGGCACGCCAGCCCAGATCGAACGTAACCCCGCGTCGCTCACCGGGCGTTACTTGTCGCGCCAGCTGCAGATCCCAATACCACCCAAGCGGCGCAAGGTTTTCGACGTCCTTGAGGTCGTGGGCGCCGCCGAACACAACCTGAAAGGGATCGACGTTAAGTTCCCCTTGAATGTGTTGACCTGCGTCTCCGGAGTTTCCGGTTCAGGGAAATCCACGCTGGTGAACGACATTCTTTCCCAGGCGCTGCATAAGATATTCAATGCTACAAGCGAACGGCCCGGCAAGCACCGGCTGCTGCGCGGATACGGCAAGCTCGACAAGGTCGTCCTGGTGGACCAGTCCCCGATCGGGCGTACGCCGCGCTCCAATCCGGTGACGTACATCGGCGCGTTCACGGCGATCCGCGAGCTCTTCACCCAGACCACGGAGGCCAAGACGCGCGGCTACCAGCCGGGGCGGTTTTCCTTCAACGTCAGCGGCGGCCGGTGCGAGGAGTGCGAGGGCGATGGGGTCAAAAAGATCGAGATGCATTTTTTGCCGGACGTGTACGTGACCTGCGAACGCTGCAAGGGACTGCGCTACAATGCCGAGACGCTGGCGGTGCGCTACAAGGGGAAAAACATCGCCGAGGTGCTGGCGATGACCGTCGAGGAGGCGCTGGTGTTCTTCGCGCCGTTGCCGGGACTGGCGCATAAACTTCAGACCCTCTACGACGTCGGCCTGGGGTACATTCATCTTGGGCAATCGGCCACTACCTTGTCGGGCGGGGAGGCGCAGCGCATCAAGCTGACCTCGGAGTTGTCACGCAAGGGCGGCCGTACTCTCTATATCCTGGATGAGCCAACCACCGGACTGCATTTTGCCGATGTGCAGAAGCTCCTGGATGTGCTCAACCGGCTGGTTTCCAAGGGCAACTCGGTGCTCGTCATCGAGCATAATCTGGACGTGTTGAAGTCGGCCGACTGGATCGTGGACCTGGGACCTGAAGGCGGTGAGCGGGGCGGCCGTGTCATTGCCGAAGGCACGCCCGAAAAGATCGCCAAATGCTGGCGCTGGTCGCACACCGGCCGCTACCTGCGGCCTTTGTTGGGCAACCCGCACCAGCCGCCGCGTAAAAAAAAGACGGCCGCGGCATAGCTCGGCCATTCCGGTGCCCGTTTGGGCGCTCAAAAAAAGAGAGGGTCGACCGCTGGGGGTCGACCCGGTGGGAAAAAGGGCGTCGTGGTTACGACTCTTCGTCGGCTGCTCCGGCGAGTCGGGAAAGAACCGGTATCGGTTGGCGGGGGTCGTGGCCAAGACGCTGGAGTTCCTGGCCGTTCAGGTAGTCGATCTTGCCGCCGCACTGGGGACAGCTGCCCTCTTCGTTGGGTACCACGGGCACCCGGCATTTGACTGCGCGGCAAAACGGGTAGGAACGAGGCTCCTCTTGCGCCATCACTCTCCTCCTGTGGTTAGGGGTTTGTAGGTATAAAAAAAATCCGCTTCGGGCGGACAGCGGCGCGGGTGCTCCCGCCTGATCGGATGGTCCCTGTTTGTTAAGGACCCAAATTATGAGTATGGTAACTCTCCGAAGGACCATTGTCAAGCGTTCGGTGTGGATAAGACCTTATGATAAAAAAGGCCGCTGGTGCGGTTTGCAACGCTGATTACCAGCAAGAAAAAAACGGGTCAAACGCTGTATGCGCTCGACCCGTTATCCATCAGTTCTCCCCCCGGAGAACTTACGTAAAGAACGCCCCCAGGCTGAAGTCGTAGTGGCAGCGATCACAGACGCTGCACTCGTCGAGGTTGCCGCCGCAGCTGCAGCGGCAATTACTCAGCCTGGTCGGCGGCCGCCGTCTGTCCACTTCCTCAACGAGAGGAGCGGGCCCTTTGGGCGGACTTAATTCGGCAGGAGGCCGTTCCGTTTCCATCAAGCACCTCCATGGTTTTGGTGGTTTCTAGATACGACTGGGGAACGTTAAGGTGCACACAATAATGCACATTATATAATAAATGGCATATTTTGTCAAGTGTATGCAAATAAAAAGACGCCCCAGCAATAATTGGGTTATTGCCAGGGCGTTGGGGCAGTTGTGGGCTGCAGTTGATTCAGTGGCCAAATGATTGCCCACCTGCTTTGATGGGGACATGGTCCCCAGGAACGAGGAGGAGTCGGAGTGTGCAAATTGGTACATACCAATATATTGCGGCGTGAATAACTTGTCAAGGCGTTCCCATCCGAGAACGAGCATGGTAGGATTTTTACGCTTATGTTCAGCGACGCTTTTGCGAAGGTTACCCTGCCGGAAGCCCCGGGGAGCTACCAGTTTTTCAACGCGAAAGACCAAGTCATCTACGTCGGGAAGGCCAAGAATATCGCTCGGCGCGTTTCCAGCTACCGCCGCGCGAGTGACCACAAAACCACCCGGCTGCTGACGGAGGTCGCCGACATCCAGTTCACCGTCACGGGGAACGAAGTGGAGGCGCTCCTGCTGGAAGCCAAGCTCATTCGCCAGCACCAGCCCAAGTACAACATCACGCTCAAGGGCGGCGAACGCTACGCCTACATCCAGGTGACCGATGAACCGTTCCCGCGCTTGGTGACGACCCGCCAGCCCAAGCCCGGCGACCGGGTCTTTGGCCCCTACACTTCGGGAGAGTCGCGCGTGCAGGCCATCCACTTGGCCAATACGCTGTTCAAGCTGCGGGTGTGCAAGCGGCTGCCCAAACGGCCCTGCCTGCTGTACCACATGAAATTGTGTTCGGCCCCGTGCATTAGCAAAATTACCGAAGACGCGTATGCCGAGAATGTGAAGCAGGCCGAACGGCTGCTGCGCGGCGAGGTGCCGCCGCTGGTTGACGACCTGGCGCGGGAAATGAAGGAGCACGCCACCCGTCAGGAGTACGAGCAGGCCAAGCTGCGGCGCGACCAGATCCGCGCCTTGCGGCGGCTGCAAACCGAACCCGGGGCGAAGCTGCGCCAGGCCTACGACCAGGACGCCGTCAATTTTTCCGCGACCCCGGCCAAGGTGGTCGTGCAGGTGTTCCACCTTAACCGCGGCATCATCTCGCGGCGGCGCGAGTTCGCGTTGCGCCGCACGCTCCCGCAATCCGATGCCGCAATGCTGGCTGACTTTTTGACCCAGTACTATTACGCCGAGGACATCCCGGGCGAGGTCATCGTGCCGATCGCGGTGGAGCAGCAGTCGGTGGTGGCCGATTACCTGTCGCGGGCTGCCGGACGGAAGGTGCGCCTCACCGTGCCGCGCCAGGGTGAAAAATTTCGCCTGTTGGAGCTGTTGGCCGAGAATATCGCCGTCAGCTTAAAGGCGGGCGATAGCGCGCTGCTGGAGCTGCAGGAAAAATTGCGTTTGCCGCGCCTGCCGCGCGTCATCGAATGCGTGGATATTTCCAATCTCGGTCCCACCAATGCGGTGGGGTCATTGGTCCATTTCCGCGATGGCAAGCCGGACAAGAACCAATACCGTCGGTTCCGGATCCGCACCGTCGCCGGGCAGTCGGATTACGACGCGATGAAGGAGGTCATTGACCGCCGCTTCCGCCGGTTGCTGGCCGATCGTGCGCCCCTGCCCGATCTGCTGCTCGTGGACGGCGGCAAACCGCAGCTGTCCGCCGCGGTGTCGGTTTTTCGTCGGCTTGGGTTGCAGCAGCCCGTCGCGGCCTTGGCAAAACGCCAGGAAGAGCTGTACACGACCGACAGCCAGTACCCGCTGCGCATTGTCCGCACCTCGCCGGCGTTGAAGCTGGTCCAGCGCGTGCGCAACGAAGCCCATCGGTTTGCCATCGGCTATCAGCGCCTCCTGCGGGGCAAGGATCTGCGGGCGCAGGTAAAGTTTTAAAGCGTATGCGAAGACAATTACCCGTCGTTGTCGCGTTTTGCGTGCTGTTGCTCGCGGCCGCCGCCTGCACCCCGGCCCAGCGGTCCGCATTGGCTCCTGCCGATGCGCCAGCCGCTGTGCCAACCTCGCACCCGGTATCGCTGCTTTCTCTGCGAGCCAAACCGTTGGATGGCGGGGATTTCAAGCTCGGCAGGGTGATTTCCGCCAATGCGGCCTACACCCGGTACTACGTCACCTATCGCAGTGGGGAATTGAAAATTTCCGGCATCATGAATGTGCCCAGCGGGAAGGGACCGTATCCGCTGTTGCTGCTCAACCATGGCTACATCGACCCGGCCGTGTACACCAACGGGCGCGGCCTGAAGCGCGAGCAGGACTACCTGGCGCGGGCGGGCTATGTGGTGCTGCATTCCGACTACCGCAACCATGCGGACTCCGACCGTGAGTCCGACCCGGAGCAGCGATTCCGGATGGGCTACGCTGAGGACGTCATGAACGCGATCGCCGCCGTGCGCGCCGCTGATCTCCCGTTCGTGGACGCATCGCGAGTGGGAATGCTCGGCCATTCCATGGGCGGCGGCGTGACGCTGCAACTGATGGCCGCCAAGCCCGACCTCATCACGGCGGCGGTGCTGTTTGCCCCGGTATCCGGCGATGCGCGCGATAATTTCGAGCGTTGGACGACGTCGCGGCCCAGTACGACCGCGCAAATCATTGCCGCCTACGGCCGGCCGGAGGATAACCCGGCCTTTTGGGACAACTTGTCGCCGTTGACCTATGTAAATGAATTCTTAACGCCGGTGCAGATCCACCATGGTACCGTTGATAACGACGTGCCGATTTCCTGGTCCGATCGGCTCTATACCCGCCTTCAAGCGGCGGGCAAAGAAAGTCAATTCTTCGTCTACCGCGGCGAACCTCATGAATTCATCAACGCCTGGCCGACGGTGATGCGCCGGACCACCCAGTTCTTCGACGTCCACGTGAAGGCGACTACCACTCCATCAGCAGTACGCTGAGAAAGGCCAGCGCAATGCCGACGCGGTTGGTCAGCGTCAGCTCTTCGCGAAAGAAGTACGCGCCGACCAGCACCGCGGCGGCGAGGTTGGCAACCGTAAACACGGTGATGGCTCGTGCCAGCCTCTCCTGACGGAGCGAAAAGGCCCAGAAGACCGACCCGGCAAAGTACACGCCTAGCCCGAACAGCAGCAGGGCCGTGCGTTCGGTACGCGACCACTGTTTGAACAGTACGTCGCCGGCGACCTCCAGGGTAACCGCCGCCGCGATGAGCGTGAAGAACATGAGTCGAGCCTGCATACCCGCAAATTATAGCACGCGCGCCGATTGAAAAAATACGCGTTTTGTGTTACCATTGCAGCACGTTGTTTGGCTATGGGAACTCTGTATGTGGTGGCAACACCCATCGGCAATCTGGCCGATATCACGCAGCGCGCAGTTGCCACGCTGCGCACGGTTGACCTGATCGCCTGCGAGGATACGCGCCACACTTCGATCCTGCTGCGCCACCTTGGCATTACTGCGCCGCTCACCAGCTACCACCAGCATAGCGGCGCGGTAAAAACCGACCAGGTCGTGCGCGCGTTGGGTGAGGGGAAGAACGTCGCGATCGTGACGGACGCCGGCACGCCGGGCGTGAATGACCCGGGCGGCAAGCTGGTGGCGGCCGCTGCGGCTGCCGGCCATCGTGTTGTGCCGATTCCGGGCCCGTCGGCACTCGTGGCCGCGCTTTCCGTGTCGGGACTCCCCGTCGATGATTTCCGTTTCATGGGTTTTTTGCCGCATAAAAAAGGGCGGCAGACGGCCATCGCTGAGATCGCGGCCGCCGATACCGCCGTGGTATTCTACGAGTCCACCCACCGCATCCTGAAAGCATTGCAACAGTTGGCGCTCGCGCTTGCTCCGGACCGTCCCGTCGTAGTTTGCCGGGAGCTGACCAAGCAGTTTGAAACCGTGTACCGCGGAAACTGCAGCGAAGTGCTGCAGCAGCTGCAGGCCGGCGTCACCAAAGGGGAGTTTGTGGTGATTGTTGGTCCAGTGATGAAACATTTGACCGCTGACAATTGACCTTTGACCTTTGGTCAATGGTTATATGTCAATGGTCAATTGTAATTGTAGATTATGCCCAAGAAGTTCTACGTCACCACGTCCATTCCGTACGTCAACGCCGCACCCCACATCGGGTTCGCGCTGGAATTGGCGCAGACGGATGCGGTCGCGCGCTGGCACCGGCAGCGCAAGCGCGACGTTTTTTTTCTGACGGGTGCCGACGAGAACAGTCTGAAGAACGTCCGCGCAGCCGAAGCCGAAAAAATGTCCACGCCGGAATTGGTCGCTCGCAATACCCAGCGTTTCGCCGACCTGGGCAAGGCGCTCAACGTCTCCCA
>JAUSGZ010000051.1 GCA_030648715.1 bacterium
ATTGCTCTACCATTGAGCTACCCCAGCAAACTCGTCTGGTGAGTGAATAGCGCGCCCGCAGGGCGGCAATGTAGGGTACGATTTTATTTTCCCGCAAGACGACTGGTGGGCAGGCCAGGATTCGAACCTGGGTAGCCATTACGGCGCCTGATTTACAGTCAGGTGCAATTGACCGCTCTGCCACCTGCCCAAGTTAACCATGAACCGTCCTCCGGAATGCCTCGCCGCCCTTATAACTCTTTAACTGCATTTCCCGACGGTACGCTGCGGCTTTTGTTTCAAAGAATTCTTTGTAGACCACGACCCACGGTCGCCAAGCCTTGGTCGACCGCACCTCGCCGCAGTTATGCTGACTGAGGCGTGTCCGCCAGTCTGCGGCATGACCGATGTAATGCCGGCCATTCTGGGAACTCTGCAACACATATGCCCAGCTCATATGGCCCCTCATCATTGGGGAGGTCGGGTGCAATTTCCCGCCACCGAAATTTTCTTACCTAAGGTAGGCGGGACCCCGTCACCGCATACTGCGGGATCCCGCCGGAGGCGGTGACCGAAGGCGGTGGGACCGCTCTGCCACCTGCCCACGGCGTGTGGTGGTTAAAGTACAGCGTCGGAGGAATTCCTCCGCCACTCGACTGGAGCCGTTGGCCGGATCTGAACCGGCGAGCTACTCCTTACCCATACTAGCACACCCCCTGCCATCGCCTTAGCCGTTGGTCGGATTCGAACCGACGACCTACTCCTTACCATGGAGTTGCTCTACCAACTGAGCTACAACGGCTTAGGTGATGGCAGGGAGAGTTGTCTCCCTGCGGGAGATCACCCGAAGGGTGACTCTGCCAGATGAGCTACAACGGCACCGAACGACTGGCGGGGTCGGGAGGACAAAAAAGACTCCTGGGCTAGCGGAACTCATCGATCTGCTGGCGCAAATCCTGGAGTTTGGCGTTATTCGGGTCGGCAGTCTTTAACGCCTGCCAGGTCTTGTCGGCGAGCGTTCGGTCTTTCACTAGAATACTGATTTTCAGCAAAAAGTCAAGCATCCGCGGGTTATCCGCGTCGGTCGCGACGGCCTTGCGGGCAAACTGCTGCGCCTGCGCCAGCTGTCCCAGCTCCTGGTACACCATGGCAAGGTTCTGATAGGACGCGGCCAGGCGCTGGGCCTGTCCCGCCTCTTTGGGCTGCACGGCCGCCAAACGGCTGGCGCCGCGGCGCAGGAGTTTGACCAGGTAGGTGAACACTTCGCGCGCCTTGGCGAATTCCTTGGTCTCCAGATAGAGGTCGCCCAGCATTTCGTAAGCGGCAACGTGATGCTGGTCCAGGCCGATGGCCTTGATCAGGTGGTCTTCGGCCGCAGCAAAATCACCGACCGAACGCAGGCGATTTCCATCCTGGACCAGGGCGGAAAGCGTGCTGGTGAGGTCGCCGCTCGGCGCCACCTCGGGTTTGGGCCGCTGGTAATGCAGCTCCAGATCCAATACGCGGCGATACCCTCGTTTCACCCACTGCAGAAGGACTGAAATGACCGGCCGGCACGCGGCGGAGAGCCAGCGACCGAACCCCTGCAGCCGCCGCCGCAAGCGTTCGGCCAGCAGCCGCTGCTTCAGGCGCAGTTCGCGCTCCGCCGGGATGGACGCAACATCCACGCTCCTGGCCTGCGGCAGCCTCCGGCCCATGATCAACAGCACCGCAGTCACGCTGACCAAAAGCACGAGGATCGGAATGAGATCGTAGGCCATACTCATCAAGGTAACAAAATCGGGCGGCTTCCCCTCCCGCCGCCCCCAGGGGCGTTCCCTAGCGGGATCTCGCGACTGCCCGCCCGGCGCTGCCGAACAGCTTCAGTTTCCCTTCCACCACCCGCTGCACGGCCAACGTCGCCGGCCCCAGGTAGGTCCGGAGATCATACTGGCCGCGCTGTTTGACGAGCGTGCGCCGCAACGACTGGGTAAACGCGATCCTCAGCTCGGTGTCCACGTTGATGATGCGGATGCCCCGCCGGATGGCGGCGCGGATCGGTGCGGGCGCGACGCCCGACCCACCGTGCAAAACCAACGGCACCTTGGCGACCTTGGCGATGGCGGAAATGCGGGGCAGATCCAGCCGTTCGCGGCCGCGGAACGCCCCGTGCAAAGTGCCCACCGACACCGCCAGCGTGTCCACGCCGGTCGCGCGCAGGTATTCGGCCACGCCGGCAGGGTCCGTCAGATACTGGCGCGCTGCCGCTGCGCCGCGCAATTTCGTCAGACCTTCCTTGCCGAAGATCACACCCAATTCGCCCTGCACCCACACCCCGGCCCGATGGGCGTAATCAACGGCCTGGTGGGTAACGGCGATGTTGTTCTCCAGGGGCTGCTCGCTGGCATCGATATGCACGGAAGAGAACCCCGCGTCCACGCACTCGCGCACCGAACCGAAGCTGCGGCCATGGTCGAAATGCAGCGCCACCGGCACGTCCCCCCCGACATGCCGGGAAACCGTGCGAATGACATCCGCGATCGGTTTGAGCTCGGCGTACTTGATGGTCTTTTCGGAGATCTGCACGATGATGGGCGACCGCAGGTTGACCGCGGCGCGGACGATCGCTAACGTCACCTCAAGGTTGACGGTATTGAACGCGCCCACGGCGTAGCGGCGCCGCACGGCATCCTGCATGATGTCCTTAAGCGGTACCAGCATACCCGGCAGGACAATGGTCACCGCGTGACCTTTCCGTTATCTCTCGTAAAGTTATTCGCATACGGTTATATCGCCGTGTTCGATCTGTCCGTTGTACTACCGGGCATGGGGTTGAGGGCGGCGGAAATGACCGCCAAGAACGTTGCGGCGTCCAAACTCGCGCTGCCCACCAGCACGCCGTGCAGGGTCGGCAGCTGCGTGAACGACGCCACGTTGCTTGGATTGACGCTGCCGCCGTACACGATCTGCACCGAGCGCTGCAGCACGGCCGCGCCGTACAGGTCAATGATGATGTGCCGAATGACCTCGGATGCGTACTGGACTTCGTCCGGGGTCGCCTCAATGCCGGTACCGCCGGTGCTGATCGCCCATACCGGTTCGTAGGCGACCACCAACCGGTCGTCCGGCCCAAGCGTTACCCCTTGCAGCGCCGCCTGCAGCTGGCGGATGAGCACGTAATCTTTTTGGCTGCCGGAACGCTCCTGATAATTTTCCCCAATACACAGCACCGGCGTCAGCCCCGTACGCAGGGCCGCCTCCAGTTTCCGGTGCACCTGCCCGTCGGTTTCCTGCATGTGTTCCCGGCGCTCGGAATGCCCCAAAATGACATACTGACAGTCCAGCTGGCGCAGATCGGCCGGCGAAACCTCGCCGGTGAATGCGCCCTGCGTTTCCCAAAAACAATCCTGCGCGCCAAGGCGCAACGTGCTGCCCTTCACCGCTGCTGCCACGTGCGCCAGGCTCAAGAACGTCGGGCACAAAACGACCTCAGTGCCCTGCGGCAAGCGCCGCGCGGACTTCACCATCGCCTGCGCCAGCGCGACGCTCTGCAGGACGTCCAATTTCATTTTCCAATTCGCGATCGCCAGCATACCCGGTAGGACAACGGTCAAATGTAAAATTCTTGTGCAATGACGTTCGTAGTTTCGACCCCGGCCTCCATCTTTTCGTGCCCGTCCGTTGTACTACCGGGCATAGTACTATCAATAGTATACACCGTCCGGAACGAACCAACCCAACAGGGCCGAACCGCTGTAGGTGACGGCCAGCATGATACCGCCCGCGATCAGCAACCCCAATAGGATGAGCGGCAGCGCCCGGCGCGGCGGAATGCCAAAGAGCCAAGCGGCCAGCGACGCGGTCCACGCGCCGCTAAGCGGCAGCGGCAGCGGGAAGGCGACGAACAGCAGCAGCGCGAATTCGCCGTACCGCTCATACTTCTGCGAGAACTTGCCGCGAGTCCGCGCAAACACCCAGGAAAAAAATCGTGCGGCCAGCTTGGACCGGCTCTGTAGCCAGTGCGACACCGGTTCGGCCAGGGAAAACACCAGCAGCGCGACCAGGAAACTGCCCGCCACCGCGCTGGAGAACGCCACGCCCGCCGGCAACCGGTATTTCAGGATGCCAAACGGTATGGCGACGGACAACTCGACCGACGGCACCATCGCGATCAACGCGGTGCCCAGCGGCGGCGGCAGCACGGCAACCCACGAGAAGAGGGTTTGAAAAAAATGCATGCCCGGTAGGACAACGGTCAAATGGTAATAATCTCGGAATGAATTTGATGCTCCGGTCCCGGCTTAAGTGCTCTTCCGCCCGTCCGTTGTCCTACCGGGCATGCGGGGAAAGATCAAGTGAACACAAGGAGTATACCACGGCCGTTGCTACCCGCCCAACGCCGGCCAGCGAAAATTGGTGAACGTCCACGAAGCCACCTGCACGGCATCCTGAAATCGAGCATCCGCCGACGGCGCACCCAACACCGCTACGCTGACCTGATGGCCCGACTGCTCGAAGATCAGCGCCACGTTGTAGCCGCTCTCGTCAAGGTACCCGGTCTTGCCGCCAATGGGGAACGGATTGCCGTTCTTGCGGCCCTGCTGAAGTAAAATGTTGGTGCTGGCGGTAGTTACACGCTTGCCGGTATTTCGTACGGTCAAATGGTAGCCGGACTGCCGCACCGCCGCGGCGACCATCGGATCGCTGAACGCCGCACGCACCAGTTTTGCCGCGTCGGCGGCGCTCGCGACATTACCGGACTCCAACCCCGCGGGGTCGACGAACCGGGCATCCGCCAAACCGAGCGCAGCTGCCCTCTTGTTCATGGCCGCAACGAACGCCTGCGGGGTCAGGCCGCTGGAACGCGCCAAGGCAACGGCGGCCTCATTGGAGGAAGCAACCAGCATGACCTCGAAAAGATCGCGGACGCTGACTTGGTCGCCGGCTGAAAATACCACGCGCCCTCCGCTGCGGACGTCCTCGGTTCGCAGCGTGACCAGTGCGTCCCAGTCGGGCTCGTGGTCAATAACCACCAGCGCGGTCATCAATTTGGTGATGCTGGCGAGCGGATGCGGCACCACACTCTCCCGTTGGTACAGCACGGCTCCGGAAGCAGAATCCACGACGGCCACCGCCAGGGCGTCCATCGCCGGCGGCGCGGCGGCCGGAGCGACCGCTGCCGGCGGGGAGACGACCGGACGCACGGTCACGGCCGGCGCGGGCGGCAGGCCGGCGGCTGCCGGCGCGAACGCCGCGACCATCGCCGCCAGCAGGCGGGAAAACCACTGCCCCATACACTAGGCTGCCGGTTTCACCGCTTCCGCCTCCAGCAGACGGCCAACGGTATCCAACGTGTGCAGCCGAAGGTAATCCGGCAGCTGTTCGACGGTGGCGTACCCCAGATGTTTGAGAAAATCCAGGCTGACAACGTAGCGGATGATGCCGACCTGCCGGTCGGCCTGCGCTTCTATCAAACCCCGTATCATCAGGTTGCGGAGGATAATGGCGCAATTCACGCCGCGGATCTGTTCCAGTTCGGCGCGCGTGACCGGCCCGCGGTACGCAATGATGGTGAGGGTCTCCAGCTGCGCGCGCGTCAGTTCACCCGTGGTCTCCTGTTTCAAGAACCGCTGGACCGCAGGGGCGGCACCCCCCGCGGTGACGAGCTGCACCTGACCGCCGGCCCGCTGCAACAGGATGCCGCCATCCAGACGCTGGTCGTACTGCTGGGACAGAGCAGTAACCGCCTGCTCGGTATCCTTCGGGCTGGCCTCGGCCAAGGTTGCAAGCTCACGCACCGTCATCGGACGGTTGCTGACCAGCAGCAGCGCTTCAATGGTCGCGGAAAGATTGGCCATACGGGTTAGCTCTTGATGCGTTCAATGACAATATCCTTGAACAGCTCGTCCTGGCGGACGCTGACGGTACGCTGTTTGGTCAACTCCAACACCGCCAGAAAACTGACGATGACCTCCATCCGGTTCTTGCTGGTCTTCAAAAGTTCGGAGAAACGCAACTTGGTCTCCTTCCAGATCAGCTCGCGCAGCTGAAGGATCCGCTCATGCACCGTGATCCCGTTGGCCAGGACGCCTTTCTGCAGCGGCAAGAGCGGCGGCAGCGCGGAAACGACCCCCAGGAACATCTGCTGCAAGCGCGCGGCGGTCAGGTTGGGCGGCGGTGTAAATTCGGTCGGTTCCATTGGAACGAGCAGCCGTTCACGGGCGAAGCCGAACTGCTTTTTCCGCAGCCGAGCGTTGACCACCAAAGCCGCCAGGGCGAATTCCCGGTACAGCTTCAATTGCCGTTCCAGCTCCTGCCCCTCGTCGGCATCGGGCGGCTGCAGATATGGTAGCAGCGTGCGTGATTTGATGAGCAGCAGCCGCGCGGCGACCGCCAGAAAATCCGCCAGGTCGTTGGCTGACATCTGGTCGCCGATGCGCTGGAGGGTCAGCAGGTACTGCTCGGTCACCGCTGCCAGCGACAGCTGCGTGATATCCAGCTTGTGCTCTTCAATGAGCTGTAACAGCAAATCCAGCGGCCCCTCGAATTGGGTCGTTTTGATGGAATGCATCAACTCGAGCGGCGCTTGGCTTTCTTTGCCTTGGGCACCGTATAGCCAGCCGTGCCGGAGATGCTGGCAAGCTTTGCCTGCTCCATCGCCAGAAAGTCCTTGACCTTCATCCGCACGGAATCAGTGAAACTGCCGGCCTGCAGGATGATCTCCTTGGTCTTGTTCAGCCCGCGGTCCGCGATGATCTCCAATTTGTGCAGCCCGCCAAACGCCGTCAGCGCCCCGGGTTTGACCTTCAGCACCTTGACCATTACCTTCTCCGGCACCATCGCAACGTTCTTCGCGCGCAGCGCTTTCTTCAATTTCTTGAAGTCAATGCGCGCGGACGCGGGCACGACCACCAGCACATAGGCCTTATCGGCCTTGACCAGCAGGGTCTTGCCGATCTCCTTGAGGCCGCGCTTCAGGGTCTGCGCCAAGTCGTAGGCGGTGAAGACCGTCTTGTGGGCGACGACGTCGAATTTTTTGTTTGCTTTTTTCAAATACGTCTCCACGCGTTTCGGGATGGGCATAGACGGAAAGTTAAGAGTTATCACCGCCTGCGGCGGGATCCCGCCTACTTTAAAAAATAAAGCGACGGCGGGAAAATGCAAAGTGTAAAAAGTTGGGGAAAAACCTATTTAACATCCTGGGGAGATAAAGGTGAAGAAGGTATACAGCGCGACGATAATTACTATAGTCATCCCAGAAATAGCGGACATCCGTACACCCATTTTGTATTTTTTTTGATCACCTTTTTTGTTGCGAACGCGAATGATAATTCCAATCGGCAATACTATTATGGCTGACCATAACGCAATGCCAAAAAGAACATTTATTATTATCATTATTACTGACCGTGTATCGTACGTAAAAGTAGTGTTGGCGTTACACAGCGCAAAAGTTATTTTTGGTACCAAAAGGCCACCAAATACAGCCAACGAGGAAAATCTTTTATTTTTGAGAAATCGCATAAAGATGGATTTAACTAGTTTTTTTACCTATTACATTTTGGTTTTTGACCTTGAGCGGTAATGCCTGCTGTACCCCCAACAACTTCCGCGCCGCTCCCCGGCCCTTCGGGGTCAGGCGCACGCGGTCAAAGAACCATTTCTGCGCCGTTTTTCTGCCGAAGCCGACGACCAATTCCTTGGCGATCAAGCGCTCCACGCTACGCGCAATGATAGTGGAAAGATCTCGCGGCTTGGGTTTGCGCGCAACGCTGTCGTAGAAATGAACGATTACCTGGCGCCGCAACGTTCCCTGCGGGCTGCCGGCCGCCTGCTTGAGAATGTAACACTGGAGCGGCGATAGCGACATAAGCCCCACGACGCTCATATTGAGGCCGGAGAAAACCTCACTTATTCTTCGAGCGGAGCGGAGTCGAGAAGTCGGAAAAATTTTTCGCTTCTCGACAAGCTCGAAGGCTAAAATTTTTCTGTTTATATTCATTTCTTTGCAGTCCAAATTACTTCTTGGCCTTGCCTTTCGCCGTTACCTCCGGGTCCAGCCGCAAACGCAATTCTTTCAGCTGCTTGGGATCCACCTCGGACGGCGCGTTCATCATCGCGTCCTCGGCGCGGCCGTTCTTGGGGAACGCGGTCACCTCGCGGATGTTGTGCTCCTCGCGGAGGATCATCACCATCCGCTCGATGCCGGGGGCAAAACCGCAGTGGGGCGGCGCCCCGTAACGGAATGCCGCGATCATATGGCCGAATTTCTTGTCCACAGCCTCTTGTCCGTAACCAGCAATTCGGAACGCCTCGTACATGATCTCGGGCACGTTGTTGCGCACGGCGCCCGAGGACAATTCAATGCCGTTGCACACGATGTCGTACTGGTAGGCCAGGATCTCCAGCGGGTCTTTCTTCTTCAGTACATCCATACCCCCCTGGGGCATGGAGAACGGATTGTGGCAGAAGTCTATCTTTTTCTCCTGCTCGTTGTACTCGTACATCGGAAAATCCACGATCCAGCAGAACGCCAGCTTCCCTTGGTCGATAAGGGAAAGCCGCTTACCGAGGTTCAGGCGCGTCGCCCCGAGCGACGCGGCAACTATCTTTGGCGCATCGGCGCCGAAGAACAGCACGTCGCCGGGTTTGGCGGAAAGCTTGGCGATGATCTTTGCGGCCAAGCCGTCACCAAGGAACTTCACGATGGGCGATTGCAGTGTACCGTCCGCCTTCACGATGATGTAAGCCAGCCCCTTGGCGCCGAGCTTTTTGACCTCCTCGGTCATCTTTTCAATTTCCGTACGCGAGAGTTTCGCCGCGCCACTCGCGCACAGCGCGCGGACGACGCCGCCGCTTTTCACCGCGTTGGAAAACACCGAGAACCCGCAGTTCTTCACGAGCGCGGTGATATCCTGAATTTCCATACCGAACCGCAGGTCGGGCTTGTCGGTGCCGTACTTCAGCAGCGCGTCGGCAAACGTCAACCGCGGCAAACGGCCGTTGACCAGCGGCACGGTTTTCTTCGTGAACGTCTTGGCCAGTTCCAAGAACAGCGGTTCCATCAGGTTGAAAAACTCATCTTGCTCCAAGAAACTGGTCTCCACATCCAATTGGTAAAACTCGCCGGGGCTGCGGTCGGCTCGGGCGTCCTCGTCGCGCATACAGGGCGCGATCTGGAAATACTTATCAATGCCGCCGACCATCAGGAGCTGTTTGTATTGCTGGGGCGCCTGCGGCAGCGCGTAGAACTTGCCCGGGTGCAGCCTGGACGGCACCAGAAAGTCGCGGGCACCTTCGGGCGAAGACGCGGTCAAGAGCGGCGTTTCCACTTCCAAAAATCCTCGGCCGTGCATCCAGTCGCGCAAAAATTTGATGACGCGCGCGCGAAATACCAGATTCTCCAGCATCCGCTTCCGCCGCAGGTCCAAAAAGCGGTACTTCAGCCGCAGATCTTCATTGACCTCCTGCGCGCTGACACCACCCTCCCCCTCCGGCATCCACGACAGCGTGAATGGCGGGGTTTTCGCGGGGTTCAGGATCTCAATGCCCGTGGCGAAGATCTCGACTTCTCCCGTGGCGAGCTTGGGGTTGATCATTTCCGCCGGACGGCGCTCCACCGTACCGGTCACCTTGACGACGTACTCGTCGCGCACTTTGTCCGCGACCGCCCAGGCGTCCTTGGCCCGCGTCGGATTGAAGGTTACCTGGGTCAGGCCGTAACGGTCGCGCAGGTCGATAAAAATCACTCCGCCGTGGTCGCGGCGGCTGTTCACCCACCCTGATAGTGTTACCGTTGTGCCCGCAGCAGAAGCGCGCAGCTCCCCGCAGGTGTGCGTGCGAAACATATAGAGGTTGTTGCGTTCATTATAGTTGAAAAAGCGCTGTATTTCAAGCGCCCGGACTTGATAATTTTTGGCTCAACCTAAACAAAAAATGAACCTCCAGACGAAGGCTCGCTGAACGTTGTAATAAACTTCACGCCCCCTTTACCGTCGCGTGGTAGACGACCAGATCATTTGCCATCTGTTTTGCCGCGCGGCAGGTATCTGCGGACGCCTGGACAAACACTGCAGCAGCCAACGGATCTCGCAACACCGTGCGAAGGTACTGCAAAGTTTCCACCCCCAGGGCTGCCGCGGCAGGCGTACTCTGGGCACATGAGGCGCACAACAAGGTCCCGGCGGGCAGGTCGAAGCTTCCGCTCGCAACAACGGTAGTACACCGCCCGCACCGGTCCAACTGCGGACGCCAGCCGAGCAACGACGACAGCTGAAGGGCAAAGACCGTAGGAACGGCATCGCGCGCGTCGGGCGGCAAACCATCATCCAGCGCAGCCAAGGCGTCGCGCAGCAGCGCGTACGGCTGCGGATCATCCTGGTCAATACCGATCAACTGCCGAGTCAACCGCAGACACGCGCCGGCGGCAGTCATTTGCTCCACGGTCCGCGCGATGTTCAAAAAACGCCGCCGGCATACCGCGCCGGTCAGCTTGGTGGTGGTGCCGCGCTGTACCAGCGTCACGACCGTCTCGGAGAACGGCTCCAAGTGGCCGGCCAGCTTACTTAAAATTTTTCCGCTCCCGTCAGCAATGGCCTCCAGTCGCCCGCCGGTCGCAACGAGCAGCGTATAGATGCGGTCATCTTCGCGTCGGTGTTCCCAGCGGAGCGTAATTGCCGAAACGGTAACATACTGAGACATACTCGCCCCCATTCAGTCCAACTCGAGCTTTTTTACTTCTGCGGTTCTCAAATGTGGAAGTTGTCGATGTTTGGCTGCTGAAATTTTCCTAAATCCTGTTTCTAGGATCTGCAGAGGGTCGCCATGAGAGACGAGTAGAATGGTCTTTCCCCGATACTTTTGTTCGAGGTCGATGATGAGCGCCGTGGTTCTCATTTGAACACCTCGCGCGCTCTCAACATTAGCTGAGGAGTGTTCAGGGTGATCCTTATCGTGGTCCCAGACTTTTTGGTAATTTGCATGGTCGGTTTGTTCCCAATCCCCGAACCAACGCTCACCGAGCCTATTGTCAAAGACTATTTCCCCGCTGGTCGCTAAAATTTCTTTGGCGATTTCCGCCGAGCTGCGGCAGCGAGAGAATCTCGAGCTATAGATAATGGTGTCTCGATCGAGCCACCCCCGAGCCCTTGCTGTTCGAACGGATTCGCGCACTTGATCCTCACCAATCGGCGTCAAAGACCATGTTGCGGTGGAACCATCGCGCGG
Organism: bacterium; assembly: GCA_030648715.1. Taxonomy (GTDB): domain Bacteria; phylum Patescibacteriota; class Patescibacteriia; order Buchananbacterales; family GWA2-38-13; genus VMFR01. The sequence continues at coordinate 11,185 of JAUSGZ010000051.1, forward strand.
ATGACTGACGATAATGCCGGCGATATTGGCCTTACTTTCGCCATGCCGCAGCACATAGTAATTATTTCTCAATTTTTTGACTACCCCCAGATGCATAAATCGTCTGCGTTGATAGTACTATGCAAAGTAGTATTTATGTCTGCAATTTACTATCGAGCCACGACTGTAGGATAAGCATGGCCGCGGTGGCGTCATCCTGCCCGCGCATGCCGCGCTGCAAACGCTGCGCCATTTTGGTGCTCAACCGCTCGTCGGTAACGTGCACCGGCAGCCTGGTCGTTGCCGCCAATTCCTGGGCAAATAATTTTATCGCTGCGGCCGAACTACCTGCGAAGCCGCCAATGGAGACCGGCAAACCGACCACGATCTCCTCTATCCCCTCGTCCTGGCAAAGCGCAGAAATCCGCGCCAATAATCCGCGCTGGCCGCGGTTCTCCCAGATGGCCAACGGCACCGCCGGAGTGCCAGCGGCGGCTTTCGCCAAACCAATCTTGCGCTTGCCGTAGTCAATACCAAGGATGGACATGGGTTTCAGCTCGTACGAATTAGCTTGTAGCTAGTAGGTTTTTGACCGGTACCGTTACGATCTACAAGCTACCAGCTACAACCTACAAGCTCAATAGTTAGGGTAACGTCAACACCTCATGCCCGGTTTCCGTCACGGCCACGGTGTGCTCAAAATGCGCCGACAGCGTCCCATCCTCGGTCACCATGGTCCAGCCGTCCGGCAGGGTAATGACTCGCCAATCGCCGACGTTCACCATCGGCTCAATGGCAATGACCAGGCCGGGCTTCAACACCAGGTCTTTATGCGACGGCGTGAAATAGTTGGGCACCTGCGGCTCCTCATGCACCTCGTAGCCGACC
>JAUSGZ010000062.1 GCA_030648715.1 bacterium
GACCTTGACGTCGACGTCGACGATCTTGGAATCCTTGAGGCTGCCGCCGGCAGTGTATCTTCCGGTCCTGGCGATCCACGCGACCTCAACGAAGACGGTATTCTTGACCAATCGGACATCGACCTTTTGCGGGAAGAATGCAGCCGGCCCGGCTGTGCTGCGGAATCGCCTGCATAGGTAGGTCGGACAAGGGAAGTTGTGCGACCCCCCCTCCACGTCAAAGTAGGTTTGATGTTGACACGCTTGCTTTCTGTCTGCTAGGGTAGGGAAACCAATATGGCAATCCGACATTCCACCATCGCGATCGCGGCAATTATTACCCAGCCTTCGGGTGGAATGTTTTCGTAGCCGCTCAACGTAACTGTTCAGCATCAACGAAAGCCTTCCACTCCGGAAGGCTTTTTGGTTTCCCACCGCCGCAGTCCCCCTACGGGGGATCACCCTAAGGGTGACAAGGGATTCAGCTCTTTCGCAGAAAAGGCTGGAGACCGCCAGCGAGGCGGGTTGGTACCTTTTCGTACTTTAGGACTTTGACAAAGAAATCCGGGTTTTGGTTCCCTTGGGGACCGCAACAGAAAGGAACGCGTACCGATGAGCACGCAACACGTCTTGATCAAGGATACGACGCTGCGCGACGGCGAACAGTGTCCGGGCGGACGGTTCACGCCTGAACAGAAGCTTCAGCTGGCGATCGCCTTGCTGAACGCGGGCGTTGACCGTCTGGAAGTGGCCTCGGCCACGGTCCGCGGCGACGAAGAGCCGTTCGCGCGCATCGCCGCCTGGGCGAAAGAGCATGGCCACCTCGGCCGCATCGAAGCGCTCGGCTTCATCAACGAGCGCTCGGTCGACTGGATCGTGGAACATGGCGGCGCTGGGAGCATAGTCAACCTGCTGGGCAAGGGGTCGCGGCGCCACTGCGTCGAGCACCTCAAGCGCGAACCCCAGCAGCACTGGGACGACATCAAGCGCGTGGCCGCCTACGCCCGCGAGCGCGGCCTGACCGCGCAACTCTACCTGGAGGACTGGTCCCAGGGGATGCTCGCCACGGTCTCTGGCGAGAAGGGCCGCCAGGTGCCCGATCCGTACGTCCGCGAGATGATCGCCTCCCTCCTCGACCGGCAGCCCACGGTCGGGCGCATCATCCTGTGCGATACCCTCGGGGTGCTGCGGCCAAGCCAGGTCTTTGATGGCATCCGCAATGTGCGCACCTGGGCCCGCACGAAGCTGCCCGTCTCTTTCCATGGCCACAACGATTTCGGCCTCGCCACCGCCAACTGTTTGGCGGCCGTGCGCGGCGGCGCGGATACCGTGGACGTCACGGTCAACGGACTAGGGGAGCGGGCGGGGAACGCCTGCCTGCACGAGGTCATCGAGGCGCTGCGGCTCTGCGGCCGGAACGTCGGCGTCCCGCGGAGCGTTCTGCGCGAGCTGTCGGAGATGGTGGCGGTCTTTTCCCGCCGCCGGCTCCCGCCCAACGCCCCGATCGTCGGCCGCGACGTCTTCCACAACACTGCCGGCATCCACGCCGACGGCGACGCCAAGGGTGAGCTGTACGTCCCCGACGCGCGGCGTCCCGAGGCCTACGGGGCGCACCTCACCCATACCTTGGGGAAGCTCTCCGGCAAGGCGTCGGTCCGTTCCAACTGCCGGCAGCTGGGTTTGCAGCTGGACGACGCGCAGGTGGCCGAACTCCACCAGCGGGTGCTCGCGTTGAGCGAGTCCAAGCCTTGGGTGACCCTCGGCGACTTGCAGTTGCTCGCCGCCGAACTGCTCGGCCGGCCGGACCTGGTGGTCTTCGAAGTGCTGCTGGAAACGGCCCGCGCCGGCTGGGAAGGTATGGACGGCGCCTCGTTCCGCGGCCAGGTTCGCTTCCGCGGTACGGTGCACGACGTGTCGGGCCACGGCGACGGCGAGCTCAACGCCTTCATCCAGGCCGTCCGCGGCCTTTCCACAACGCAGCCTCTGCGGCTGCCCACCTTGGTCGACTACGAAGTCGTCATTTCCCCCACGCCGTCCTCGCCGACGGATCCCTCGGCCGCGCTGACCCAGGCGGTCATCACCTGGGAATACCCCGAGTCCCGCACCCGGTTCATCACCGCCGGCGTCGATACCAACCAGGTCCGCGCGGCCATCAAAGCCGCGACCCAGGCCATCAACCTGGCTAATGCCAACGGTACTCACTGATCGTCCCCGTTCCTTCCCTTGCCACTCGTCCACGCCCTTTACGACACCCCGCGTTCGACCCGGGGTGTTTTTTTACTTTCCGACTCTATTATCTATCCTGCTCGATGCAATCGGACAGGATCGAATGAGGAGGGGTACGGAAAGTACCCCTCCTCATTCGCGGAATGAGCGGGGTGAATAGGCCTCCTACAGCGCGGAGTTTACCCCGCCGAATGGCGGGGCCGTATCCATCGGAGCAAAATTGGCGCTGGGGTTGGTGGGGTGGTTCATTCCTTGACGGCTGGCGGGGCGGGGGAGTAGACTACGTGTGCTATGTTTCACTGTCAGCCGAAGAACACCCCGAAGCGCCCGCCGTTCCTCTGGCTGGTGGATTTCCTGTTGCCTGCGTAGCATCCCATCGATTGTCCACCGGCCGGAGCACCAAGCCCCGGCCGGTTTTCATTACCGCACATTTCACAACCCGCAACCCGAACCGAGAGGAGGTTCCCGATGTCTATCGGCGTCCAAGAAGCGCGGCTCGCCTACGTCCGCAACGTCGTCCATGATCTGGAGTACGAACAGGTGATGCTGCGGCGCCGCATCACGAAAGCGAGTTCCTCGCCCGAACGCCTGGAGCGGCGAAAACTGCGGCTGGAAAAGCTGCCCGCCACTATCCGGCGCTACCGCGCCGAACTCGAGCGCCTGGAGCCGCCCGCTCCGCCGCGCGAGCCGATGCCGTCGCTGGATACGCGCGGCGGCTACATGTTTAATTGAACGTTCGGCGTTCAACTCCTCTCCCTGCTCCTTCCCGCGCGCCCTGGCTCACCCCTAG
>JAUSGZ010000067.1 GCA_030648715.1 bacterium
CGTCGCAGCGTGGCCTTGCGCTGGACGATGGTGGCGTAGGAAACAACGTGGCTGGCCGTGGGAACCAAGTTGGTCAGGCTCGTGAGGTAGGTCCTTCCGCCGACGCCTTCCAGCTGTTTGCGTTCCTCTAAACGGTTGCTCAGATTTAAAAGATCGATGGGTTCATGGCGCTCGAACAGCTCCAGCATGGTGCCGAAGATGTGGCGGTGCGCGTCTTTATAGAAATCCTCCGAGTGCAGCAAATCGGACACCTTGATGATGGCGTCGCGGTCGATGAGGAGAGCCCCCAACAGCGAGGCTTCAGCCTCCAGGTTTTGGGGGGGAACGCGACCGATCAGGGGTTCCGGGGTAGCCATAGGTGCCGAGAAGCGGGGGTATTGTAGCAGTCGCTACCGCCCCCGACAAGCCCGTTGCAGGCGCTAAAAAACCCGCCGGACCGGCGGGTTTTTTAGCGCCTTGGGAGGATCGCTACGAGCTCTTAAAAACCTCTTCAATATCCGAGAACAGCACATTTTCCACGAGAATTCCCCGCGGGTAGAACACCCGCTCGAGTTCTTGCTGGGCTTCTATCTCCACCGAATCTCGCTTGCTCGTAATGAGGTCGGTGGAGGGATGCCGGGCCGCGACCAGGCGCATGCGGCTGCGGACGGTCGGACGGACTATCTTTTCCACGAATTCCTCGCCGATACTCTGCCAGATCTCCGGGATGCGATCCACGTCCAGTCGGAGCAGAATGGTCCCCTCGACCTTCACGTTACGATCGTCCGTGGATTTGCAGATGATCGGGAGGTCGCCCATCAGGCGCGGCTTATTGGGGTCGAAATTCCGGTTGATGTTGTATTCCAGGGTTTGGGTGTTGAAGAGTTTCGCTTTCTGCCAAAAAGGGATCTTCAAGTGGAGCCCCGGTTCGTAGACCTTGCGCAGCACGCCTCGGCCTAAATCGTACACGCACGCCACATAGCCCGGCGGCACGTGGATGAAGAAGCCCTTGAGGACGTCCTCCACCACGAACGAGTACATGATCTTATCGAGGCTGTCGGCCATAGTAGTTGTTCGCTAGGGGGTCATCGGCGGTTTGTACCGCGGTTTTTTTAAGCTCGGCCTGCGCTTCGCGCCGATGTCCAGCGGAAAAAAATACCGTCCCGCCTAAACTAATGATAATTGAAAACAGCAGCGAGGTCAAAATGAAGACCGACTTCACCGACGGCAGAAGGGCGAGGGCGACGAACGTGAACGCCGGGAAGAGAAAACGATAGACGATCTCCGGTTGGGAGAGCTTGCTGCGCAAGCCGCGCTGGGAGAGCGTGATCTCGATGAACAGCACGATCGCCACGACCGCGGCGAACCACAAGTTGCGCTGCGCAATATCCAGGCAGCCGACCTTATGGACGGCGTCAAAGCAGAACAGATCCGTGTTGATGAAGTCCGGGGCCGTCACCGACGGGTAGAGGGCGCCGAATTTCTGACTGGTCAAGCCGCCGACGAACACCTGGTAGAGGGCGATCAAAATGAGGATGTGGAACAACAATACGACCACGCGCGTCCAGGGTCGGATCTTGTGCCGTTTCAGCAACTCGCGAATGGCTTGCTTCTGGCGCACGGGGTCATCCGCAAAATCACGCTGGGCCTCGGATATCTTGGCGTGGATACGGCGGTAGAATTCCTTGCCCTGCTCGGCCATGACCGACAGCGGCAGTAAAACGATGCGCAACAGCAGCGTCATATACACCACGGCAATGCCGAGGTTGTAGCCGGTGTACCGCTGGTACAGGAAGATGAGGAAGTTGAACAGCGGTTTGAAAACGATGGTGTCCCAAATGGCGGTGAACATAGAATTGGTGGTGGGTCCAGCAGGGATCGAACCTGCGACCGTCTCCTTAAAAGGGAGCTGCTCTACCAACTGAGCTATGGACCCGGCTTTGAGGTCCAAAAGGTGTGGGGCAAGCCGAGCTATGGACCCTCGGTAGTTCGCGATCGCGTTGAACATAGCATATTTTTGCCTAATTTGCAATCTACGCGGTTGTCCCAGGGTTAGAATTTGTGGTGTGGTATACTGTACGCATGTCGACAGCCGCCGCCAATTTTTCGATATGGCACCACGCCGTTGAATCGGCGATTCTGCGGAAGCTGCATGCGACCGTGCGCGGCTTGGACCCCGATGAGGCGCGCCGCCGGTTGCATCGCTACGGTCCCAACGTGCTTCCGCGGGAAAAGCGCTTGGGCAGCCTGGTCATACTTTTTAGCCAACTCCGCAGTCCGGTGATCGGGATCCTGGTGTTCGCGCTGGCGCTGACCCTGGTGCTGCGGCATTGGCTTGATTTTTTTGTCATCGCTGCGGTCATCGCGATCAACACCGCCGTCGGTTTTCTTCAGGAATGGAAGGCGACGAAGGAATTCGAGGAATTACGCGAGCTCGTTACTTTCAAGGCCCGCGTGTTGCGCGGCGGGCGCGAGATTGAACTACCAACCGACGACCTTGTGCCGGGTGACGTCGTACTGGTGCGCGCCGGAGATCGCGTACCGGCAGACGCGCGTCTGCTGCAGTCCATCGACCTGACCGTCGTGGAGGCTTCATTGACCGGGGAGTCTTCGCCCTCGCCGAAAGCAGCCACCACCTTGCCGCCCGGTACAGCGCTGTCGGACCGTGAGAATATGTTGTACCTCGGCACGACGGTCGCTGCGGGCGAAGGCACGGCGGTGGTCTGCACGACCGGCGCCGAAACCGAGCTCGGGCAGATCGCGACGCTGGTACGGGAAACAGGGGAGCCGCTAACGCCGTTGCAGTTGAAACTCGAGCAATTGAGCAAGCAGCTCACGGTCATGGTATGCATCATCGCTGCAGTTGTGGCGCTGATCGGAATGCTCCAGGGCCGCCCGTTCCTTTCCCCGGACGGTCATCCTGAGGACAGCATGCTCTATATGGCCGTCGCGCTGGCGGTCTCGGCAATTCCCGAGGGGCTCTTGGTCATTGTGACCGTCATTTTGGCGATCGGCATGCGTGCCATCCTGAAGCAGGGCGCCTTGGTGCATCGCCTGGCGGCCACGGAAACCCTCGGGAGCACTTCCATCATCTGTACGGACAAGACCGGGACCATCACGGAGGGCGTGATGCGCGTGTCGCGCGTGATCACTGCCGATGAGCACTACGATTTTCATCGGATCGTCGAGGACCCGCGCATGGTCGAGCGTTTGCTACTCTTGAAGATCGCCGCACTGTGCAACGACGCGGTCGTCGAAAATCCCGACGAGGAGCTGCGCCATTGGCGCGTGCTGGGTAATCCGACCGAAACGGCATTGCTGCTGGCGGCCGCGCAGGTCGGCGCGCGGCCGGATGAACTCAACCGCGCCGAGCCGCGCCTGGACGAGATCCCATTCCGCTCGGAAACCAAGTACATGGTCACGCTGCACAAAGTGGGGAACGCGCGCATGGTGTACTGTAAGGGGTCCCCGGAACGGGTGCTTCAATTCTCATCGTTTGCCGAAGTGGCGGGCAAGGTCAAACCGATGGACGCCATACTCCGCCGGAGGCTGACGGCAGCGTATGAGGAGCACAGCCGGCACGGGTTGCGGCTGTTGGGACTGGCGTACCGGCACCTGGGCGCGGACGCCGTCTTCAGCGACCCGCCCGACGGGATGATCTTTGCCGGTTTTATCGGCCTCAAGGATCCGCTGCGCGAGGAAACCAAGACCGCTTTCGCTCTGACGCGGCGCGCCGGTATTCGGACGGTAATGATCACCGGCGACCACCGGCTGACCGCCGTCGCGATCGCAAAAGAGATGGGCATGGCCGTAACTGCCGACCGAGCCGTCGACGGCTCGGTGCTCGACGGGATCACGGATGAGCAATTGGCACGGCGCATTCGCAACATTGATATCTTTTCGCGCGTCACGCCCAAGCATAAGCTGCGTATCGTCGCGGCGTGGCAACGCCGGGGCGCGGTCGTTGCGATGACCGGAGATGGAGTGAACGACGCGCCGGCGCTGAAGGCCGCTGATATCGGCATTGCCCTGAACTCCGGGACCGATGTGGCCAAGGAAACCGCCGACCTTATCCTCTTGGACAACAATTTCAATACCATAGTCGCGGTCGTGCGCCAGGGGCGGGTGATCTACGACAACATCCGCAAGGCCGTGCTTTACCTGCTTTCGGACAGCATGGCAGAGGTGCTGCTGGTGACCGCGGCGATGCTTTCGGGATTGCCGTTGCCGTTGTTGCCGGCGCAAATTTTGTGGATCAACCTCATTTGCGACAGCCTCCCAGCCATGGCGCTGACGTTGGAACCAGGAGAACCGGAGGTGTTGGATGAGCCGCCGCGCGACAAACGCGAGCCGGTCATCAGCCGCGAGGCCAAAGCGATGATCGCAGTCATCAGTATCGCCATTACGGTGCCCCTGTTCGCCTTGCTGGTGGTGCTGCATCGGCGAGGGCTTCCCATCGATTATCTCCGGACGCTGATCTTCACGCAGCTGGCGCTCGTTTCGCTGGTCTACGTTTTTTCCTTACGGAGCCTCCGCCACTCGATCTTGCAGCAGCCGCTGATGGGGAATTTATCGCTCCTGGGTTCGGTCGGTTTCGGGTTGGCGCTCCAGATGCTGGCTGTGTATGAACCGCATTTCCAGAGAGTATTTCGGACGGTTCCCCTGGTGCCCGGAGATTGGGCGATGATCGGAATTTTGGCGCTGGTGGTGCTGGCGGTGATCGAGATAATGAAATACTTCCTGTGGCAGCGGCGGATCTTTCAGCGGGCGGTGTCCTCGCCGCACCATTGAATGAACGGTATACTGGTTGGACCAATTCCTTTATGGCGGCACGACACATCTCCGTACGTTTCGGGTACTGGACGGTGCTCCTCATTTCGCTCACCCTGCTGGGTATCGTTGGGGTCTCCTACGTGAAAGATTATCGCCGCTCCCGTGCGCTGGATGACGAGCTGCTCGCGCTGCGCCAGGAGGTCAGTACGTTGCAAACCCGGCACGTTGAACTGAGCGAGCTCATCAAGTATTTTGACTCGGAGGGGTACGCCGAAAGCCGCGCCCGTCTGGAGTTGGGGCTTGCCAAGCCGGGAGAAAAAGTGATCGTCGTACCCTCCAATACTCCAATTCCTGAAGCGAGTCCCGTCGGGGGGGCGCAGGGCGCTGCTCCCTGGCGATCCTGGTGGTCGTATTTTTTCAGCCGCCAGCGAGCGGCACCGTAACGTGGTATGGCCGACACACCGCTACATGGGAAAAGTTTTTCTGAAGCTGAGCTGTCGGCGATGCGCCGCGAAGTGCTGGCGTGGATAGAACGCGATCGGCAGCGTCTCAAACCAGCGCCGGGTAAACCCCTGGCACCGGCGACGGTGACTCCGCGCCGGCCCAAGCGAATGACGCACCCAAAAAAGATATCGGCGCCGATGGCAACCGTGACACCAACGCCGCCCAAAAAGGCAGCACCGCCCGCGCCCAAGCTGGTGATCCCCAGGCTCCCGCTCGCACTCCCGCCGGGGCGGTCAAAAAAGGAAGTAACGCCGCCACCGAGGCCTGGTCGGGCAGTGAAAAGGCGGGAACGAATTCCATTATTGGCGGCATTGGTTTCCGCCGCGGTCGCATCGATGCTGCTCACGCTTGTCTTGGTTGGCGCCTACCGATGGCGCTGGAACAACTGGGCAGTCGTCTCGCTGGCGCGTGTTTTGCCGCTTCCCGCTGTTCGCGCCGATGGCCGTGTGTACTGGCTGGACGATTTTTTACTCGATGTCGGCATGCTCCAGCGCGCATCCGTCCGCGCCGGACGGCCGCAGGGCGACGACCAGCTACGCCGGCAGGCGTTTACGCGCTTTATCGGCCAGGTGGCGATCGAACGCCTCGCGGCCCAGTACCAGGTGCAAGTCGGCACCGCGGAACTGGACGCGCAGCTCCAGCGGTTGATCCAGCAGAGCGGATCAAGGGCTCAGTTCCAGCAAAGCATCCAGGAGAATTTTTCCGGCTGGTCGGTGGATGATTTTTCCGAGCGCCTGCTGCGCCCGTATCTGCAGGAGGTCGCGGTGCGCGCCAAGCTCTGGGAGGACCCGCGGGCCTGGGAAGCGGCGGCGGTACGCCTGAAATTTATCCGCCAATCGCTGCAGGAGGGCTCCCGTACGTTCGCGCAGGCAGCCGCCATGGTGAATCGCGACGACAGCCGTGCGGTCGGCGGAGATTTGGGCTACCGCGCCCGCGGCGATCTAGAAGCCGAGATCTTTGCCGCTGCTGAAAAAATATCGGACGGCGAGATCTCGCAGCCGCTACGAACGGGCGGAGGCTATGTGCTGTTGCTCCGGGAAGAAGCGGTAGGGGAGGGGGGCGATCTGCGATTGCGGCTGCGGATGATCACCGTGACCCCAGCCGACTATTTTGAGCAGCGCATGGGAGAAATTCTGCGCGAAATGAGCATCCGCCGTTACGTGCCGTAGTCGAGGGGCCGGAACGGCGGCGCGGACTCAAAAAATCGGCTGCCGCGAGCGCCGATCGTTCCAGTCCGCGAGGTTGTCTGGAGCCGAAGGTGGGAGTCGTCACCGCCGTCGGTCACCGCCGCTGGCGGGATCCCGCAGGATGCGGTGACGGGATCCCGCCTCCCATACTCCATTAACCGAAAGGGGAGAGCGGTGGAAAACCGACCAATGGTCGGCATCTTTCACATCTTGCCTAGCCGGAGGAGGGACTCGAACCCTCGACCTTTGCTTTACGAAAGCACTGCTCTACCGGCTGAGCTACTCCGGCAAGGCAAGATGTGAACGTACTTCGGCCCAAGGAAACCGTGCGAATATCCTCCCTTGCCGCGACGCCGAGCGGGATACGAGGGTCGAACTCGCGTCTTCGGCTTTTGAATTTTTGAACCTCACCTTAAAAAACGCGAAACGTTCGGAAATGGCTTGAATCATTGGGCAGAGTTTCGCTCTATCCGCAAAAATTTGGGAAAAACTGACTCTGTTTTATTACTGGAGCGGGTGAGGAGAATCGAACTCCCATCTCTAGCTTGGGAAGCTAGCATACTACCACTGTACTACACCCGCAGAGAGCCAATCGTAAAGGTGTGGGGCGAGGGAAGCCGACGTACTACCATTGTACTAATCCCGCGCTCTGCCATTGAGACGCGTGTCCGAATCTCACGGATGGAGCATTCCGCTGGGAGGAAACTTACATCTTGGGTAAGGGACGGCGATGTACTGCCAGGATACTGGTCCCGGTCGCGGGCGTCGGGAACGGACTTATCCCTTGACCCGTTGCCGTTGGGACAGCAGTATACCAGTATACGCACGCTGGCGGAGAAATTTCAAGCCGTGCACGTTCCTCAAAACTCATGATCATCTTCCGCAACGTATCCAAAATCTACTTTCCCGAGCGCACGGTTGCCCTGGCTAACGTGTCGTTCGAGGTCTTGGCGGGCGAATTCATTTCGATCGTCGGTAAGAGCGGCACCGGCAAAACCACGCTGGTCAAGATCCTGACCGCCGAAGAGCGGGCGAGCGAAGGCCAGGTGGTCGTCGGTGGCTGGGACATCACCCATATCCGGTCGCGGGAGGTGCCCTACCTCCGGCGCCAGATCGGCGTCGTTTTTCAGGATTTCAAATTGCTCCAGAAAAAAACCGTCCTTGAGAACGTCGCGTTCGCAATGCAAGTGATCGGAGCGCGGCCGTCCCGCATCCGCAAGATCGTCCCCGAGGTGCTCAAGATCGTCGGGTTGGCCGATAAGCACGACCGATTTCCGCGCCACCTTTCCGGCGGCGAGCAGCAGCGCGTCGCGATCGCACGCGCGCTGGCGCACGGCCCAAAGATCCTGGTCGCGGATGAGCCGACTGGCAACCTGGATACGGCAACCTCGCAAGAGATCATCGAGCTGTTGCAGAAGATCAACCAGATCGGAACGACGGTGTTGTTCGTCAGTCACGATCAAGGGTTGGTCAACCAGATCCGCCGTCGCGTGCTGGTCCTTGACCAGGGGACACTGACTTCGGATGAGGCCGTGGGGCGTTATCGCTTGAGTTGAAGCGTATGCTGGTGACCATCTATCGCGTCATTAAATTCGCCTGGCAGGGATTCTGGCGCAATTTCTGGCTGTCGCTGGTGACCATTAGCATCATCGCGTTGGCATCACTGACGGTCAACGCGCTGTTGGCGCTCAATGTCGTCGCCGATTCGGCGGTCACGTCGCTCGAGCAAAAGATCGACGTCAGTATTTACTTTGACCCGGACGTGGCTACGCCGAAGGTCAAAGAGGTACAGGACTACCTAAGCAAGCTTTCTCAAGTATCCGCCATCACGCTCGTGACCGCCGACGATGCGATGAAAGAATTCCGCCAGCGGCACGCCCGCGATGCCGCCATCCTTGAAACGCTGGAAGAGCTGGGCGACAACCCGCTGGGGGCGACGCTGGTGGTGACGGCGCAACGCCCTTCAGACTACCCGGAGATCATCCAGGTCCTCAACCATTCGCCGTACCGTGACCTGGTCAGCGATGAGAACTATAAAGACCACCAGCGCACGATCAATGAGATCCGGCTGATCGCCGATCGCATCAATCAGGCCGGGATCGCGATCTCCGCGCTGTTCATCCTGATCGCCACGCTGATCGTGTTCAACACTATCCGTGTCGCGATCTACACGCACCGCGACGAGATCGGCATCATGAAGTTGGTCGGCGCTTCCAACGCGTTCATTACGGCTCCGTTCGTTCTTGAGGGCGTCCTCTACGCACTGTGTGCGACTGGGCTGGCCGTCGCCGTCACTTTCCCGCTCCTGAATGCGGTCCAGCCGTATTTGCAGGATTTTTTCACCGGCGTGCCGCTCGATCTGGCCGGGTACTTCCGCGAGAACTTCATTGCCATCTTCGGCTCGCAACTGCTCGGCATGTCAGCCCTGAATATGCTCGGATCCGTGTTCGCGGTGCGCCGCTACCTGAAGGTCTAAACGCGGGTTGACGTTTTGCCCTCCGCTCGCTACGCTAGCACTTCGCCCATATGCACGCCGGCCGTCTCCTGGAAACCATTCTGACCGTGCTCATGCTCATCTTCATCGTGATGATCCTGATGGGCGTGCTGCTGGTTTTGGAGGTCGTCAATTTTATCGTCGGCCAGCACATTTCCTTGCCGCTGAAGGTCGGGACGTTCGGCTACCTCGGCGTATTCTTCGCCATCGTGATGTACTTTGCCGCCAGAAAGATTTACAACGCGGTGCGGTTCAGCTGACGCCAGGTGGTTACGGATGCTGTGGTATCGCCTGCCGCTGGTCTGATGGCAGAACCGCATTGTGTCCGGCGCTGGGAGGTCGTCCTCGCCCCACACCTTTTGACCTTTAGTACTATTGCTTCCGTAACTAAGGGATCGTCTAAGGGCAGTACCGCGGCTTTGGAGCCGTGAATCCAGATTCGAGTTCTGCTATTTAAGGTCGAAAGGTGTGGGGTAAAGCAGGACCCCGTCATACGACGGGGCAGGCACGGAGCCCGGCAAGGTCCCACACATTGCTGGGGGGTCGTCTAATGGCAGGACAGCAGCCTTTGGAGCTGCGAATGAAGGTTCGATTCCTTCCCCCCCAGCAATGTGTGGGAGAGCCCGGTATGAAGGTTCGATTCCATCCCTCCCAGCAGCGGACATAAACGCGCGAACGCGTAACTGATCTTTGTTTGTCAGGGTACGTACGGACGCTTACTACTTTATCCCCAGAATTGTACTGTTAAAAACTGCAAGGCGGGCAGGGGAAAGTCCGTCAAGGGTGAAACAGTGTATGGCTTGGGGATAGCTAATAGAGAATGCTATGCGACAACGATTATTGCTCGTCATTGTGGCCGTGCTGCTCGCCGGCTGCGTAAAAAATTCTAATTTGCCGGCCAGCGGGGGAGCGGGAACTCCCACACCGACGCCGACGCCAATTGCCACAACTATGCGCGCAACATTGGTCACCAACAAAGGCACGATCGTTCTCGAGCTGTATCGTTCCGACGCTCCCAAGACCGTCGATAACTTCGTCAAACTGGCGCGGGAGGGCTTCTATGACGGCACGCGGTTCCACCGTGTCATCAGCGATTTTATGATCCAAGGCGGCGACCCGTTGAGCAAAGATGCGGCCGTCAAATCGCGTTGGGGCACCGGTGGTCCGGATTACCGTTTCGAGGATGAGATCAACGGGCGTAAATTGGTACGCGGTTCCGTGGCCATGGCGAACGCCGGGCCGAACACCAATGGCAGCCAGTTTTTCATCGTCACCAAGGCGGCGACCGAATGGCTGGACGGGAAACATACGAATTTCGGAACGGTTGTGGACGGGATGGAAGTCGTTTCGGCCATTGACCAGGTGCCTACGGACGCCAATGATCGCCCGATCGATGACGTGGTAGTGCAGTCGGTCACTATCCAGGAATAATATTTTCCGTTGATGGAAAACCGCCTGCGTACAGCGGGCGGTTTTTTGCGTGCTATCATAATGGTATGTCCGCCACGACCCATGTGCTCACTCCTCGCCGGCGCTGGCTGCTCGCGTTCGCGGGCATCGTAGTACTCGCGCTGACATTACGGGTGGTCCGCCTTGACCGCGACGAGGTTCGCACTGATGAGGGCAACTACGCCATCCGCGCTATCGGGTGGAACGATTTCATGTTCTCCACCGTGCTCGGAACGCCCTGGGTCTGGTTCCAGGAGCAGGAACGGGTGCCGGGCTGGACGCAATTGAGCTTCAACGACCACCCGCCGCTGCACTTTGCGACCATCTGGTTGTCGGCTAAGTTGTTTGGCATCAAGCTGTGGGCCGTACGCTTGCCATCGGCGCTCTATGGCGCGGGGTCGGTCGCGGTGCTGATGCTCCTGCTGCGCCGCTGGGGCTATCGCGGTGCGGCGTTGGCCGCCGGGTTGCTGCTTTCCGTCCTCCCCTGGCACGTCTTTATCTCACGCCAAGCCATTCAGGAATCCGGCGTCATCTTTTGGATCGCTGGTAGTTTGCTGCTGGCCGACGGCGCCGCCCGGTCGCCGGATAACCGGTACTCCCGGCTCCGTTGGGTCGCCGTTGGTGTCGCGCTTGCGGCCGGGTTGCTAACCAAATATTCAGCGGCCCTGGTCCTACTGCCCCTGGCGTGGTTGACCGTCAGGCAACACTGGTTCCACCGCCGCGGTTTTTGGTTTGCCCCGGGAACGCTGGCCGCATTGCTGCTGCCGTTGGGCTATTACAATTGGCAGCTCTACGTGCTGCGTGGACATTTCGACCTGCAGCTGGCTCGTCTGTTGGGCCAGGATACCTCAAAGGACTGGCCAGCGAGCCACCAGGCCCTCTGGCAGGGCGATGCGCGGCAAATACTAACGTTCGCGTACAACCAGGCCCGTGGGTTGACGCTGGTGGCAAGTGCCAGCGCCCTTATCGGTTGGCTGTACGCATTGGCTCGGAAAGTCCGGATTAATGAGTCCGTCGCAGTTGTCAGTATCGGGACCGGCGCCGCGGGGGCCGCCCTTGCCCTGGTAACGCTGAACGATTTTGGGCGCAGCGCAGTGCTGCTGCCGTTTTACATTTTGGCATTCGGGGTCGGGGTCGCTATGCTGCCGAAAGTGTTTTCCTTTCCACTCTCTGGGTTGGCGCTCGCCATCGCCGCCGCCGCGAGTCTGCCGGCGCTCTCCGCCGTCAAGCCCTTGCCACAGCTGGCGCAAACTTTCTGGTCGCCGCCGGTCGGATTTTCCGCCTGGGAGTCGTGGCGGGAGCAGCACATCCCAACCGCAGTGACGCCGCGGCATTATTCCTCCCTGCTGGGCTGGTTCCAGCGTCAGATCGCAGACGCGGCAAAGCCAAACCAGGATTTCGTGGTGCTGGATAACCGTATCAGCTGGTTTCCGATCAACTGGTACTTTTTCCGCTACGGATGGTACGCCGATAACGCCACGTTCGTGAACGCCGGCATCTTTGCGTACCTGAATTGGCAGAACGTTTTCGAGCCGCGGCGCGGCCTCCCCCTTTGGTACGTGGAAGTCGGTCCGGCCGCAATGGACAGCAAGGGTGCGTTCGATGAGCAAACTCGCGTTACCCATTTGTTCTTTTCCGCACTGGCGAAACGGCAGAACGTTTCTCCGCAGATCGTTACGGCGACGGACGGGCGCCCGCTGCTCAAGATCTGGCGGGTCAATTGGGACCGTGAGCTGGATTTCCCGCCGCCGGGGGCGGTCGGAACCCGGGAGTAAACCAGGGGCTTGTCAAACGGCGCGTAGCTTGCTAGCATAGCGACCAATGGAGAGCGTCATGCGGCGCTGATTTTTAACTCACGAAGGACTCTTGAACGCATGAGCAGCCGAACCAAAATTCGCCTGGGGTGCCTGGGCATTTTTATTTTAGCGGTTTTCGCGGCGTTGCTGGATTTTCCGCAACTGCCGGGTGGACGTGCGCTTCCCGCAGGCCTGGTGAAACCCTACCGTCTGGGCCTGGACCTGCAGGGTGGCGTGCAGCTGATCTATACCGCCGATGTTTCCAAAGTGCCTGACGGCGAGGCCGCCAGCGCCTTGGAAGGGGTTCGCGATGTGATCGAACGGCGCGTCAACATTTTTGGCGTGTCCGAGGCGGTCGTACAGACCGCCCGCAGCGGGCAGGAGTGGCGCGTCATTGTTGAATTGCCCGGAGTGACCGATGTGGCTGCGGCCATTGACCTCATCGACGAAACGCCGCGGCTGGAATTCAAGGAGGTCGGCAGCGCGACGACCGCCCCGGCGGCGGAGGATGAAACGGTGAAAACCCGCGCGGCGGCCGGTTTGGCGGCGGCGATCAAACCCCGTGCTGATTTCGCGACGCTGGCTCGCGAGCAGTCCGATGACGGTTCCGCCGAGCAGGGCGGTGACCTGGGCTGGGTCAAACTCGGCGTGTTCGTTCCTGAATTCGAGGACGTTTGTTTTCGGACCGGCACCGTGAACGCAGTGCATCCGACGCTGGTGCGCTCGCAGTTCGGCTACCATATCATCAAAGTGCTCGAGCGCCGCGGCAGCGGAGACCAGGCGGAGGCCCATTGCAGCCACATCCTGTACCAGACGGCGGCCGAACCCTCGGGGACCCCGTGGGTCAACACGGAGCTGGGCGGGGCGCACTTGCAGCGTTCGACAGTTACCTTCGACCAGCAGACGGGAGAACCGCAGGTGTCGCTGCAGTTCAACAGCGAAGGCGGCAAGCTCTTCGCCGAGATCACGCGCAAAAATCTCGGCCGCCCCGTCGGCATCTTCTTGGACGGCGTAGAGATCAGCAGCCCGGTCGTGCGCGACGTCATTTCGTCGGGGAGCGCCGTCATTTCGGGAAATTTCACCATTGCGGAAGCCAAGCAGCTCAAAGAGCGGCTCAACGCCGGCGCACTACCGGTGCCGATCACCATCATCTCGCAGCAGGCAGTCGGGGCAACATTAGGGCAGGTGGCGGTGACCAAAAGCCTGAACGCCGGCGCATTCGGTTTGCTGCTGGTGATCGTCTATCTGGTCCTGGTTTACCGTTGGCCTGGCGTATTGGCGGGTTTGTCGTTGGTACTCTACGGGCTGTTGCTATTGGCCCTGTTCAAATTCATCCCGGTGACCATGACGCTCGCCGGCATTGCCGGGTTCGTGCTCAGTCTGGGGATGGCGGTGGACGCCAATATTCTGACCTTCGAACGCTTGAAAGAAGAGTTACGCGCTGGTAACCCGCTGGACAAGGCGATCGCCATTGGCTACTCCCGCGCGTGGCCATCGATTCGCGATTCCAACGCCTCCACCTTGCTCACCAGCCTCATCCTGATGTGGTTTTCCACCAGTATCGTCAAGGGGTTTGCCATCACGCTGGCGCTTGGTATTTTTGTGAATATTTTTACCGCGATGGTCGTATCCCACATCCTGCTGCAACTGTTCCAGCCCCATCGGAATCCCCGCCGTTTCTTGTGGCTGTATGGCGTGAGCGCGCGCACGCTGCATCACACCTAGCATATGTTTGCGATCATTGCGAAGCGGAAATCCTGGTTCATCCTTTCGGCCCTGCTGGTCGGCCTGAGCGTCGCTGCCATCCTGCGTTGGCAGTTGCGTCTGGGCATCGATTTCACCGGCGGGAGTCTGCTGGAAGTCTCATTCCCGCAGCGGCCGAGCGTCGCCGACGTGCGGCAGATCATCCAGGAGGTTTCTGGCGAGGTCAGCGTGACGGTGCAACCCATCGGCGAGCAGGGGATGGTGGTTCGCTTCCCGCACGTGACCCAAGCCGTCCACCAGCAGCTCCTCGACCGTATTGCCAAAGATTTCCCCGGGGTGGAGGAGCAGCGTTTTGACGCGATCGGGCCAACGATCGGCGATGAACTGCGCAAAAAAACGATGTGGGCTGTGGTGCTGGCGGTTGCGGGTATGATCACCTACATCAGCTTGGCATTTCGGAAGGTACACCGTCCCGTGCCTTCCTGGCAGTACGGCTCCATCGCGATTATAGCTCTGGTCCACGACCTGATCATCACCATCGGCATTTTCGCGGCCCTTGGTCATTTCTACGGCCTTGAGG
The DNA here is from genome assembly GCA_030648715.1 of bacterium. Classification (GTDB taxonomy): domain Bacteria; phylum Patescibacteriota; class Patescibacteriia; order Buchananbacterales; family GWA2-38-13; genus VMFR01. Next base: position 14,467 of record JAUSGZ010000067.1, read on the forward strand.
TGAACGCTCCGTTCGTGGCTGCGCTGCTGACGGTATTCGGGTACTCAGTGAACGACACGATCGTTGTTTTTGACCGCGTGCGCGACAACCTGTTGCACCATCCGGCGGCGAATTTCGGCGAATTAGTAGAGACCAGCATCCGACAGACCATTGTCCGTTCGACCAATACCGCGCTGCCCACGCTCCTGACGTTGTTGGTCATCCTCGCGTTCGGCGGTGAAACAATTCGCGATTTTGCGCTGGCGCTCATCATCGGCATCGTGATCGGCACCTACTCATCGATTTTCGTCGCCTGTCCGCTGTTGGTTGAAGCCCAACGTCTGCGACAGCACCGCAAGCGCTAAATTTACAGGTGGGGATAAAAATCATCTGGAAAAAATCCAGCTGATTTTTTTAAACTGATTTCTTGACTATTAATCAACTTTATGCTATATTCACATCATTAAATACCTATAGTAATATTTTTCGCTTGATAGAGCAATTTTTAGTATGAACCCGCCTAAGTCAATTCTGGACCAAATCATTGAGAGTCGAAATATCCAGGAGGCAAGCCTTTTCAATCCTTCTGAGATCATTTCCGAGCTGCTCAAAGAGCTGAGCCCGAAAGAGCGCGAAGTTGTTTCGCGCCGATTCGGTTTGGACGGCACGCCGATCCAAACACTGGAAGAGATTGGCAAGAATTTTCAGATCACCCGGGAACGTATTCGTCAGATCCAGAGCGCGGCGGTTCGCAAGATTCGCACGCTGGCCCAGGCAAAGGAGAAATTGGACATCCTCCAGCACACGGTGACGCGGCTTCTGCACGAGTATGGCGGCGTTATCGAAGGCGTGCAGCTGTACGATGAGCTTTTGTCCCATCTGGGCAACGGGAACCAGCATCAGCAGTCCACGAGCTTTGTGTTGTCCCAATTACTGACCGACCACGTTGACCGCGTGCGGTCCAGTGAACACCTGTACCCGGGCTGGAAACTGCGCCTGCTCGACGTGGAGTTCGTCCATCAAGTGCTGGAGGTGTTTGCGCGCATCATTGAGGAGCAGCAGCGCGTTTTTCGCCTGGAAGAGCTGATTACCGCCTTTAAGCAGCACGATTTTTTCAAGGAGAACCGGCAGCGGTTCCTGCCGGTCGGAGCCGGGGCGGTCGATGACGAGGAAGAGGCGCTTGACCGGATCCTGCGTTCCTACTTGACCATCAGCCGCCGCATCGAGCAGAACTTGCTGGGGGAGTGGGGGCTGGCCCACTGGGCGACCGTGCGGCCGCGGCGAATGGGTGATAAGATTTACTTGATCCTCAAGCAGGGCGGCAAGCCGCTGCACTTCACGGAGATCACCAACCAGATCAACCAGGCAAAATTCGACCATAAAGTCGCGTATCCCGCGACCATCCACAATGAGTTGATCCTGGATGAGCGGTACGTACTGGTCGGCCGCGGTATCTACGCCCTCAAAGAGTGGGGGTACCAGCCCGGCACAGTCAGCGACGTGGTCGCCCAAGTACTCACTGATGCCCGGCGCCCGCTGACGCGCGACGAGGTCGTCGGCGAGGTCGGCAAGCGCCGCTTGGTGCGCAAAAGCACGATTTATCTGGCATTGACGAACAAAGATCGTTTCATCAAGGTTGGCGACCGCTACCAGCTCAAAACGGGCAAGGCCTAACCGTAATAAAAAACAAACGCAAAAGTCGGCGCGCCGCCGAACATGGGTGGGCGTGCGTGCCGCCACCGGCTATGAATTTCACGATCGATTTTGCCGGGTTTGCCGCCGCGGCGGCGGAAAACCCAGTCTCGGCGGCACTGTGGGTGCTCGGCCATGGGGGCTGGGTTTTTCTGTTGCCCTGGGCCGGGTTCATCGGAGCGGCAATGTGGCTCGAGTGGCGGCGCGGCATCTACGATGCCAAAAGGAAATATGTCGTGTTGGCATTCGACGTGCCTCGCAGCACCGAGCAAACACCACGGGCGGTTGAGCAGATTTTTTCTCATTTTTCTGGCATGCACAACGACCCAAAGCGTGAGGATAAATGGATCGCCGGTGAGATGGAAGAATCCATCGGGTTGGAAATCGTCAGTTTCGGCGGGTATGTGCAGTTCCTTATGCACGTGCCAGAACAATTCCGCGATTTGGTCGAAGCGGCCGTCTACGCCCAATACCCGGAGGCTGAGATCACGGAGGTTGAAGATTATGCGATGCGCTGGCGTGGGATAAAGTTTCCCAATGACCGCTACAACATGTGGGGGGCTGAACTGAAACTCACAAATAAGCAGTACTACCCGATCAGAACCTATCGCGAGTTCGAAGACTCCGTTTCCGGTGAGTTCAAGGACCCCATGGCCAGCATCTTGGAAATTTTTGCCAAGCTTAACCCTGATGAACAGGCGTGGTTGCAAATTGTCATTACCCCAGCCAATAACGACTGGGGCCATCCGGGTCAGGCGTTGGTTGCCAAGTTGATCGGTGCCCGGTATGAAGCACCCAAACGGTGGTGGGAAAAACTATTGACCCTCCCCCTGGAGCTCATCGGTACCGTCGCTAGCGGGCTAAGCAGCGGGGGTCAAACGGACGGCAAGGAAAAAACCTTGATTCCGGCGAGCCAAATGCTCCATCTTCCACCGGGAAAGCGTTCCGTTGTAGAATCGATCGAGCACAAGATAGCTAAAATCGGTTTTCATACTCGGATCAGGTTGATCTACATTGCCCGCACATACGCTTTCAGTAAGGCCACCCGGGGAAGTGCCCTGTTTGGGGCCATCAAGCAGTTCAACACGCTCGAGATGAACGGCTTCAAGCCGAATAAAAGAAAAATGACCAAGGCCTATGGGTTATTTAAGACCCAACGGGTGAACGCGCGCAAGAATAAACTGATGCGGTGGTATCGCCTACGGGCTCGTCAGTATGCCCCTGGCTACTACGGTGAAATCCTCAATACCGAGGAGCTCGCGACCATTTGGCACTTTCCAGCCATAACCGTCAAAACTCCCCAGGTCAAGCGCACTGAGGCCAAGCGTGCGGAACCGCCGATAAGCTTACCGGTGGCGCCATTTGAACCCCCCTCCGGCCCGCCTTCCGGGTCTACAGTATGAACCCCATTCCACCTGACCAGCGCATCGTGTACTTCGGGATGACCAACTTCCGTAACCAGAAGTTGAAGTTTGGTATCAAGAAGGACGACCGCCGGCGGCATATGTACCTGATCGGAAAGACTGGCATGGGGAAATCGACGGTATTGGAGAACATGGTGGTGCAGGACATCATCAATGGGGAGGGCGTCGCAGTGGTGGATCCGCACGGCGATTTTGCGGAAAAGATCATCAAATACATACCGACCAGCCGCATCAACGATGTCGTCTACTTCAACCCCGCTGACATGGATTTTCCCATCTCGCTGAACGTGATGGAGTCAGCGAATGAACAGCATAAGCATCTTACCGCCTCTGGCCTGGTTGGTGTGTTCAAAAAATTGTGGGCCGACTCCTGGGGGCCACGGCTCGAGTACGTGCTGCGCAACGCGATCCTGGCGCTCCTCGATTACCCCGGCAGCACGCTGCTGGGCGTACTGCGCATTCTGGTGGACAAGAATTACCGCAAGAAGGTCATCGCCAAGATCAAGGACCCGGTGGTACGGTCGTTCTGGGTCGACGAGTATTCTAAATACCCAGACCGTTTCCAGGCCGAGGCCATTGCCCCCATTCAGAACAAGGTCGGGCAGTTCTTGTCGACCGCGCTCATTCGCAACATTGTCGGGCAGGTGCGCACGAGTTTTGACATCCGCGAGCTGATGGACAACCAAAAGATCCTCATCATGAACCTTTCCAAGGGCCGGCTGGGTGAAGACGCTTCCGCCCTCATGGGGGCGATGATGATCACCAAGATCCAGCTGGCGGCGATGAGCCGCATCGACATTCCCGAACGCGAGCGCAAGGATTTTTATCTCTACGTCGACGAATTCCAAAACTTCGCTACGGAAAGTTTTGCGAACATTTTGTCCGAAGCGCGCAAATACCGGCTGAATCTCATCATTGCGCATCAGTACGTCGAGCAGGTCGAGGAAGAGATCCAGGCGGCGGTGTTCTGTAACGTCGGCACGATCATGTCGTTCCGCGTTGGCGCCGGGGATGCGGAGTTCATGGCCACGGAATTTGCTCCCTATTTTGATGAGGAGGATTTGGTCAACCTCGCTAAGTACGACATTTACCTGAAACTCATGATCGACGGGGTCGCGTCTAATCCGTTCTCCGCGACCACCTTGCCGCCACTGGAACACTGGGCCAAGGAGGCCGGGAACGTCGATAAGATCATCCATGCCACCCGAGAACGGTACGGTAAACCGCGCGAGATCGTTGAGGATAAGATCGCGCGCTGGAGTGGCATGGTCGCCGATGACGAGGAGGGGGACGGGAGCGAGATCACCCCGGCTGTCCCGGTCATCCGCGCCGTCAAACCGCCCGCCGTAGCGGTGCCGACGGTCGAACGGCCAATTATGCGCCCTCGGACGCTTATCGAACCAGCTGCGGCCGCACCGTCAAAACCGCGATTCATGGTTGACTGCTATGAATGCGGAACCCCCGTTGATGTTGGTTTCAAGCCTGACGGCATCCGACCGGTGTATTGTAAAAAATGTTTCAAGCTTCAACGCGAAAGCGCGCTGAAGAGCGGCGAGGCTCAAGAGGTAGTTCCGCAGCCCATCCAGGAGATAAGTTTGGCGGAAGCGCTGCGTGCCGCGCCGGTTTCGTTCTCCGGGCGTCGGCGCAAAGTGGAGGCCGACGAGCGTCCAGTGAACTCCCCGGAGCCGCCAAAGCGCGCGCTCCCAGTCGAAATTCCCCCGGCCGAACCGGTCCGTCCACAACCTTCGGCCCCACCGACCGGCGGTCCGCAGCCGTTGGCACCAGGCCGCGTTATTCGCTTCAGTTAAGATTGACATCATGGCAACATCAAACGTACAATGCGCCCCATGACCTCACCTCTGCCGCAGTCCGTCACCGTTGGAATTATCGGCGCCGGTTACGTCGGGTTGACGACCGGCGTTTGCTTGAGCGAACTGGGCCATCGCGTAATTTGCGTGGATAACGACCCCGAAAAATTGTCGCTCTTGCGACAAGGTACGCCGACCATTTTCGAGCCGGGTTTAGAGGCGATGCTGCGTCGCAATCTTGCCGCCGGCACGCTTCGTTTCACTGACCGCATCGATGAGGCAGTGCGCAACAGTGAAGCTGTTTTCATTTGCGTGAATACGCCACCCAAAGCCGACGGCCAGGCCGACCTCCGTTACGTGGAGCAGGTAGCCAAGGAGATCGCCCGCGCCTTACCGGCCGAATACCGCATCATTGTTGATAAAAGCACGGTTCCGGTACGCACTGCCGAGAAGGTGGCCGATACTATTCGGCGTTACAACCCCCAAGCAAAGGAATTCGACGTTGTCTCGAACCCGGAATTTCTCCGCGAAGGCTCCGCGGTCCAGGATACTTTGAGTCCTGAAAGGATCGTGGTCGGCGCGTCCACGGACCGCGCGCGCACGCTGATGCGCAAGGTCTACGCCCCCATCCTTTCGCGCACATCGGCGGAATTGTGCGAGGTATCCATCCGCAGCGCCGAGCTTATCAAGCATGGCGCCAATTCCTTATTGGCAACCAAGATCTCGTTTGCGAATCTGATGGCGGAGGCCTGTGAAGCCGGCGGCGCCGATGCGCATGAGGTATTGCACGGCATCGGCCTGGACCGCAGGATCGGCCGTGAATTCCTGCGGCCGGGGATCGGGTTCGGCGGCAGCTGTTTTCCGAAGGATATCGCGGCGTTCCGGCACACCCTGGAAACGCTGGGTGCGGACGCTTCGCTGATTACGGCCGTGGAGCACATCAACGATCATGCCTATCAGCGGTTTTTACAGCGCATTGAGCGGGAACTATGGGTACTGGATGGAAAGCGCATCGCGGTCCTGGGTATCGCGTTCAAGGCGAATACCGATGACATTCGGAACGCACCCGCCATCCGCCTGATGACCGCGCTCGGGAAGTCCGGAGCGATCGTGACGGCCTACGACCCGCAGGCGATGAGCAAGGCCAAGCGGGTGGTACCGAACGTCCGCTACTGTGAAAGCGTCTATGCGGCCGCGGACGGCGCTGAAGCGCTGGTCGTCTGCACCGAATGGGACGAGTTTGCGACCATGGACCTCGCGCGGCTGCGGAAAGCGGTCGCCACACCGATCATTTTCGACGGACGCAATATTATCGACCGTACGGCAGCGCAAGGTGCTGGATTCACCTACTACGGCGTGGGCCGGGCGAGTACGCACTAAGTGGCGCAATGGAGGGGATTCGGCGGAGCATTAACGGGGCGTGCCTGATGGCCGGCACCATCATCGGGGTCGGACTTTTCGGCTTGCCGTATGTTGCCGCACGCGCTGGCTTCATGCCGACTGTCATTCATATCCTCGTGCTGTCGGGCGTCGGGTTTTTAACGGCTGCGATGTACGCGGAGGTCGTCGTCCGTTACCCGCAACGAATGCGTTTGCCGGGGTACGTCGGCGCCAGCCTGGGTCCGCGCTGGCGCCGGCTGGCGATCGCCTCGAATACCGTCGGACTATTTGGTGCGCTGGCTGCCTACGTGATGGTCGGCGGAAATTTTTTGGCCGGCATGCTGCAACCAGTCTTCGGCGGGCCGGCCTGGCTTTACGTTACCGGGTACTACGCGGTCGGCATTGCTGTGATCTGGGCGGGCCAACGAGCCGTTGTGGGTATGGAGGTCGCGCTGCTACTGGTATTCTTTTTGATCATGGCCTGGCTGGTTGCGCGTCTTTCCCCTTACGTGCAGTGGGAGCAGTGGGGCGGGGTCCGATGGGGAAGCCTGCTGTTCCCTTACGGCGTCGCGCTATTTTCGATTTGGGGGGTATCGATCGTGCCGGATGTCGTTGACGAGGTGGGTGCCCGATACCGACGACGGCTACCATGGGTGCTAGCGGCTAGCACCGCCCTCGCGGCCTTGACCTACATCCTCTTCACGGCGGTGGTCCTGGGCGTCAGCGGGGCGCAAACATCTCCGGAAAGCATTGCTGGGCTACGTGTGCGGCTCTCACCCTCGGGGATAGCACTGCTGTATGTCTTTGGCTTGATCACGACATTCACTTCATTCATTAGCCTGGGCGCCTTGCTGCAAAAAGTTTTCTGGTTCGACCTGAAACGGACGAAGGGCACCGCCCTTGCGGCGGTGGCGGCGGTACCCGCTCTGTTCATATTCGCCCCTCCGACAGTGTTTATTTCCGTCATCGGGATCACGGGTGCGTTGGCGCTCGGAGTTGACGCCTATTTGATCCTTCGCGTGTATCGACACCTCCGCGGCCAACCGCAGGTTATTACCGCCATTCCCAGGCTTATCGATTTTCTGCTTCCGGCGTTGCTGGGCGCGGGAATTGCGGCCGAACTCGGCAGTTTAACCGTGGAATCGTTACGGCATTGACACGAGGTTTCGCGCATAGTATGGTATTAGCACTCACAGTATTTGAGTGCTAAACGATTTTGCCATGGACCCGTCGAAATTTACTTACAAAGCCCAAGACGCGTTGCAGCGGACCGTCCAGCATGCCGCTGAATTGGGGCACCAACAGATCACCGTGCCGCATCTGCTCTCGGCGCTGATCCAACAGCCCGAAAGCGTGGTGACCTCCGTGTTCAAAAAACTTGAGGTGGACCTCGAGCAGCTGCGCACCCGCATCGCGGCGGTAGAAAATAAGGTCCCGGTCGTGTCCGGTCTTGTCGTTACTCCGCATCTGACGACGGAGTTCAACGTGGTCTTGGCGCGCAGCGAGCGCATCGCCAACCAACTGCACGACGAATACGTCAGCACCGAACACCTGCTGCTCGCCGTGACCGAGGTGAACTCGGAAGCGAAATTAATTCTGGAAGAACTTGGGGTCACCTACGACAAGGTTTTATCCGTACTGAAAGCGGTGCGCGGCACGCAGCGCGTCGTGGACCAGGAACCGGAAAGCAAGTACCAGGCGTTACGTAAGTATGCGACCGATCTGGTCGAGCAGGCGCGCAGCGGCAAGCTTGACCCGGTCGTCGGCCGCGATCGCGAGATTCGACGTGTCATGCAGGTACTCTCACGCAAGAAAAAGAACAACCCGGTCTTGATCGGCGAGCCCGGCACCGGCAAAACGGCAGTCGTCGAAGGATTGGCGCAGCGTATCGTCAACGGCGACGTGCCCGACAGTCTCAAGGATAAGGAGCTGATGGTCCTGGACATGGGCGCGCTGCTGGCGGGCTCGAAATTCCGCGGCGAGTTCGAGGACCGACTGAAAGCCGTCCTCAAAGAGCTTGAGAATGAGCCCGACCGCTTCATCCTGTTCGTCGACGAATTGCACATCATTGTGGGTGCGGGCGGCGCCGAGGGCGCAATTGACGCCGCTAACCTTCTGAAGCCGGCTCTGGCGCGGGGCACGCTGCGGATGATCGGCGCGACGACCTTGAAAGAATACCAGAAGCACGTGGAAAAGGACGCTGCCTTGGAGCGCCGCTTCCAACCCGTACTCATCGGCGAGCCGTCGTTGGAAGATACGATAGCCATTTTACGCGGTATTAAGGAGCGCTACGAGCTGCATCACGGCATCAAGATCACCGACGGGGCGTTAGTCGCGGCGGCGAACCTCTCGCAGCGCTACATCACGGATCGTTTCTTACCCGACAAAGCCATTGACCTCATTGATGAGGCCGCGGCCGGACTGCGGATGGAGATCGACTCCATGCCCGACGAATTGGATGTGCTGAAGCGCAAAATTCTCCAGATAAAGGTGGAAAAAGAGGCATTGAAAAAGGAGGGAACCGGGGGCACGGCATTGGAAGGGGTGAACCGCAAGCTCGCTGATGCCGAGGAGCGGGCCAACGAGATAGAGATCCATTGGCGCGGAGAAAAGGATCTGATCAATCAGATCAAACAGGCCCGCGAGGAGACCGAAAAACTGAAACTCCAAGCCGAGCGCTTTGAGCGCAGCGGCGAACTGCAGCGGGTGGCGGAGATCAAGTACGCGACCATGCCAGCCCTGGAAAAGAAGATGACGGAACTGACCAGTAAACTCAACCGCTTACAGCGCGACCGCCAGATCATCAAGGAAACGGCGACCGAGGAGGACATCGCCGGGGTCGTGTCCCGCTGGACCGGCGTTCCGGTCGCGCGAATGCTGGAGAGCGAATCCTCAAAACTGGCCCGCATGGAAGAAGGTTTGGGGCGCAGGGTGGTCGGGCAGTTACAGGCCATCACCGCGGTCGCCAACGCCGTGCGGCGTTCGCGCGCGGGTATCGGCGAGGAGCATCGTCCCATCGGCACTTTTCTATTCCTCGGGCCGACCGGCGTCGGGAAGACCGAACTGGCCAAGGCCTTGGCGGAATTCATGTTTGACGATGAACGGGCGTTGGTCCGACTGGATATGTCCGAGTACATGGAGCGCCATTCCGTGTCCAAGATCATCGGTTCACCGCCCGGCTACGTCGGCTACGAGGAGGGCGGGCAGCTGACGGAGATCATCCGCCGGCGCCCGTACGCCGTGATGCTGTTGGATGAGGTCGAAAAGGCGCATCCCGACGTGTTCAACCTGTTGTTGCAGATCCTTGATGAGGGGCGCGTCACCGATGCCAAGGGAAGGACGGTCAATTTCAAGAACACGGTCATTGTCATGACGTCTAACGTGGGATCGGACATCATCCACGACTACAGCCTGGGGTTCACGACCCAGCGCAGGAGCGAGACCGTTGACCAGCAAGCGATGGAAGAACGCATTCAGGAAGTGCTGCGCAAATCGTTCAAGCCCGAGTTTCTCAACCGTTTGGATGCCATCATCACGTTCCATGCGCTGTCGCCGCAGGATACCCGAACCATTGTCGACCTTCAGGTGCAGCTCGCAATTCGGCGGCTGGACAAGCAGAACATCCGGCTGAAGTTCAGCGAGAAGGCGCTGGCCTGGGTGGCCAAGCGCGGCTATGACCCGACCTACGGAGCGCGGCCGCTCAAGCGCGTGTTGCAGAGCGCAGTCCTTGATCCGCTGGCCCTCGAGATCGTTTCGGGCAAGATCAAGGCCGGTACTACCGTCACGATCGACGAGCAGAGGGGGAAGATCGTTATTGGGGTCAAGAAGTAAATTCGTCAAGCGCACACGCTCCGAACCGCGCAGCCCGAAAGCTGCGTGGTTGACGTCACGAACGAATTTACGTACGGTGAGCGCACAATATATGCCAACGATGTCCGGTAAAAAAATGCGCATTGCCGTGGCCATGTCCGGCGGCGTCGATTCGTCGTTGGCCGCCGCTCTGCTGGTGCGGCGGGGATTTGCCGTGGTTGGTATCTTTATGAAGAACTTTTCCTCCGAGGGTTGGGCGGGCGTAGTGGTCAAAGATTGCCCTTGGGAGCAAGACCAGCGCGACGCTCAAGCGGTGTGTCGGAAGCTGCACATCCCATTTTCCAGCGTGAATTTCGAGCGCGAGTATGAACGTAAGGTCATCCGCTATTTTTTCCGAGAGTATCGTGCCGGGCGTACCCCTAATCCCGACGTGCTGTGCAATCGTGAGATCAAGTTCGACCTGTTCTGGCGGCAGGCGAAAAAAATGGGCTGCGCCATGATGGCGACCGGACACTATGCCCGCACCAAGCGCGGTCGCCTGTACCGCGGCCTCGATCCGCGCAAAGACCAATCTTACTTTTTGTATGCGCTGACGGCGGCGCAGCTTGAACGCACGCTCTTCCCGCTCGGCGCGATGATAAAGGCGGACGTACGAGCGGTGGCACGGCGATTCAAGTTGCCGACCGCAGATAAAAAGGATTCGCAAGGTATTTGTTTTGTCGGGCAGGTGAATTTACGCGATTTTTTACAACAGCGTATTCGCCCACGGACCGGTTTGGTGAAGGACACCGAGGGGAACGTGGTTGGTCGCCACCCGGGAGTCTGGTATTATACGATAGGCCAACGGCATGGGCTCGGCATCGGCGGCGGTACGCCTTTGTACGTGGCAAAAAAGGACGTGCGCACCAATACGCTGGTGGTGGCCGCAGGCCGCCGCCATCCTGCGCTTTACCGCCAGCGCGTAGCGGTCGAATCTGTTCACTGGATCAATGAGCAGCCAAAACTACCGGCGCGGTGCTCGGCAAAACTCCGCTACCAGCAGCCGGCGCAACGCTGCCGCGTCATGCGCGCGTCCCGCGGCCTTACCCTCGTGTTCGATCGTCCGCAATTCGCGGTCACGGCGGGCCAATCCGCGGTGCTGTACGCCGGCAGTAAGGTGCTTGGTGGCGGGACGATCGTTACGTAATGTATGACGACCCAAGAACTCATCGACAAATATCTTGAGTTTTTCCGGCAGCGGCAACACGCCGTGATCCCGTCGGCGTCGCTCGTGCCCGAGAATGACCCATCGGTGCTGTTCACCACGGCGGGAATGCACCCATTGGTGCCATACCTGCTCGGGCAGCCGCATCCGCAGGGAGGCCGTCTCGCGAATGTTCAACAGTGTGTGCGCACCGGCGATATCGACGAGGTCGGAGACAACACCCACCTGACTTTTTTTGAAATGCTCGGGAATTGGTCGCTGGGCGATTATTTCAAGCGCGAGGCGATCATGTGGAGCTGGGAGTTCTTGACCGGCCGGGAATGGCTGGGTATCCCCAGCGAGCGGCTTGCCGTCAGCGTCTTTGCCGGCGATAACGACGCACCCTTGGACGAGGAATCCAAAGCAGCTTGGAAAGCTCTTGGCGTACCCGAACAGCGCCTACGGGCGCTGCCCAAAGCCGACAATTGGTGGGGTCCGGCGGGCCAGACCGGTCCGTGCGGTCCCGACACCGAAATGTTCTACTGGACCGGTGAGGGTGCTCCGCCACAGGTGTTCGAACCCGCGGATAAACGCTGGGTAGAGATCTGGAATGACGTTTTCATGCAATACCGGAAAACAGAAACCGGGGCATTCGAGCCGCTCGCGCAGCAGAATGTTGATACCGGTATGGGGGTCGAGCGTACGGTTGCCGTCCTGAATCATCGGACCGATGTCTACTCGACCGATACCTTCGTGCCGGCGCTCAAGCTGCTGACTTCGCGGACCGCCAAGAACGATGAACGCGGGCTGCGCATCGTCGTTGACCACCTTCGCGCGGCCGCGATGATCCTCGGCGATCCGGCTGGCGTCGTGCCATCGAACGTTGAGCGCGGTTACGTCCTGCGCCGGCTCATCCGGCGTGCGGTGCGCTACGGACGCTTGCTCGGAATCCAGGGGATGTTCACGGCTGAGATCGGCGCGACGTTCGTATCGGCGTTCCAGCTCCGCTATCCGTGGTTGAAAAACACTGCCGGGTTCGTTCGCGAACAGTTCAATGCCGAGGAAGAGCGCTTTCTGGCGACCATCGAACGCGGAACAAAAAAACTTGAACGGCGCCTAAAAAATGGGAGCGGAACTGTTTTCCCAGGCCTGGAGGCATTCGACCTCCTGCAAACGTATGGTTTCCCGCTCGAGTTAACCGAGGAGATATTGCGGGAACGCGGCTGGACGGTCGAGCGCGAGAGTTTTACCAGCGCGTTCCGACAGCACCAGCAGCTCTCGCGCACCGCTACGGCCGGCCGCTTCCGTTCCGGGTTGGCGGACACTTCCGCCGAAACCACGAAACTTCATACCGCAACCCACCTCTTGCATGCGGCGCTGCGAAAAGTGCTGGGAGAGCATGTCCAGCAGAAGGGGAGCAATATCACCCCGGAACGCTTGCGGTTCGACTTTTCCCACACATCAAAAATGACCTCAGACGAACTCAAGCGGGTTGAGGCAATGGTCAACGAGCAGATCGGTCGTGCACTCACGGTCAGCCGCGATGAGATGTCTCCCGAGCAGGCGAAACAGGGCGGCGCGTTGGGTTTCTTCGGCCATAAGTACGCGGGTATGGTCTCGGTCTATACGATGGGGAATTTCAGCAAGGAAATTTGCACGGGGCCTCATGTGCAGAACACCTCGGAGCTGGGGTCATTCCGCATTTTGAAAGAAGAGGCATCATCTGCAGGTATTCGTCGGATCAAAGCGGTCGTTCTTCCCCCCCAACGGACAGCGAATGTAGCTTGATGAAGCCAAATTATCGCTATTTTTCCACCCCCTAACGTGGGTTTGACAAAATCGTTAAATTCAGCTACCCTTTCAACCAGTCTTCACAAGCGGCAAAATTTTGCTTACGAAAGCGAAATTGGACATTCCGCGGCCAAACGAGCGCTAGTTGAAATCCACGTGCGGATGCATGGTAAAATGTTAGTGCCCGCGGCCACGTGATTCGAGTCCGCCTAAGGCGGACTGCGAATTTTTAGTTTCCGCCGCAACGGAAGACCAACCAAAATCTTTTCCACATGCCCACTTCGACGCCCACCTCTGCAAGCAAAGATTTTCTTGAAGCGGTTGGGGAGGTTACCGAGCTTCTCCCGGCGGCGAATTTCCGGATCAAACTGGAGAACGGGACCGAGATTTTGGGACACTTATCCGGGCGGATGCGGATGAATCGCATCAAGCTCCTTCCCGGTGACCGGGTGAAGGTGCAGATCAGCCCCTACGACCTTACCAAGGGACGCATAGTATTCCGTTATTAAGGTGCCATGAAAGTTCGCGCATCGGTCAAGGCGATTTGTAAGGATTGTAAGATGGTGCGCCGCAAGAAGCGACTGCACGTGATTTGTATTACGCCCAAGCACCGCCAGCGCCAAGGCTAGGTGCCTCCATTCTCCTATGGCTCGCATCAGCGGCATTACCTTGCCACCCCAAAAGCGCGTTGAGATCGGCTTGATGTACTTGTACGGCATCGGCCGCAGCCGTTCGATCTCCATTTTGCAACAGGCCAAGGTCAACCCGGATACACGGGTCAAGGATCTTTCCGAGCGCGAAGTGAACGCGCTGCGCGAGATCATTGAAAAGAATTTTCAGGTGGAGGGCGAACTGCGCCGCGAGGTGATGATGAACGTCAAGCGGCTGAAGGAGATCGGTTGCTATCGCGGCGTTCGCCACCTGAAGCGATTGCCGGTGCGCGGCCAGCGGACCAAGACCAATTCACGCACGGTACGCGGCAACGTCCGTCGCACGATGGGTTCCGGACGCAAGACTACCGCGCAGAAGACCTAATTGCCTATGACCCCGGAGACTACGCCGCCACAAACGAACCTAGAAACGACGCCAGCCGCAGCGCCGGAGACGGCTGCACCCTTGAACGCCGAGGCATCGGAACCCAAGCCGGTGCGTGCGGTCAGCGGCAAAAAGGCCAAGCGCCAAGTCCCGTCGGGCCGCGTCTACGTTCAGGCAACGTACAACAATACGATCGTCAGTTTCACGGACCTCCAGGGCAACGTTATTGGACAGGCTTCGGCCGGCCGTACGGGATTCCGCGGCCCGAAGAAGTCAACGCCGTACGCCGCAGGCATGATCGTCCGCCAGGCGGCAACGAAGGCCCATGAATACGGGTTACGGGAAGTCTCGGTATTCGTGAAGGGGTTCGGCTCCGGCCGCGAGGCGGCCATCCGTGCGATCAACGCCAATGGCATCAACGTATTGAGCATTAAAGACGTGTCCCCGTTGCCGCACAACGGCTGCCGGCCGAAGAAGCCGCGCCGCATTTAGTACCTCCTATGTCCCGCTATTTGGGTCCGAAGCATAAACTCTGCCGCCGCCTGGGCGTGAAGGTTTGTGATGCGGCGAAGTGCCCGCTCATGCGGCGCAACTACCCGCCGGGCATGCATGGGCCCAACGCCCGTGTGCGCTTGACCCCCTATGGGCAGCAATTCCGCGAAAAACAGCGCGCACGGCGAACGTACGGTTTGACCGAGCGCCAATTCAGTAATTACTATCACGCCGCAGTCAGCGAGAAGGGTGATTCCGGGGTGCACTTGGCCCGCATGCTGGAGATGCGGTTGGATAACGTGGTGTACCGGCT
>JAUSGZ010000075.1 GCA_030648715.1 bacterium
ATCGTCGCTGCGGCCGCTCCCCCGCCCTTGCGCTGCGTAACCGCGCAGCCCAGCGGCAGGAGCGCGCGCTCCTGCGCCGCGTCCGGGCGTGCCGGACCTGCCCTTTGACAAGGAGAGTCTCCATGTTAGACGAAAACGACCTACGCGACGACCGCAAACTCGCGGAACTCGTCAGGGACGGGAATGTGGGCGCGTTCAACGCCTACCGCCAGGCTTTCCCCCAGCAGTTCATCAACTTCAGGGGCGAGCATTTCACCCAGCTGGTGCTCACGGGCATCGACCTGCGCGACGTCGCCATGCGCGAAGCAACCTTCCTCGGCTGCAGCCTGATCAGGGCGCAATTCCAACGGGCGTTCGCTGTGGGCGCCACGTTCAGCACCTGCCGGCTGGACGATGCCAACTTTTACGGCTGCGATTTGCAGGGCGCCCAATTCAACGCCGCCAACCTGCACGACGCCTACACCTACGCCGCCCTCAACCTGGATTGGCGGCGCTCCCTCCGCCTCCTGCTG
The DNA here is from genome assembly GCA_030648715.1 of bacterium. Classification (GTDB taxonomy): domain Bacteria; phylum Patescibacteriota; class Patescibacteriia; order Buchananbacterales; family GWA2-38-13; genus VMFR01. The sequence continues at coordinate 513 of JAUSGZ010000075.1, forward strand.
TCGAGCCGCCGTTGGCACCCCGCCCCTTCGGAAACGCCGTCCGTTGCGAAATAGCGTTTACCCGTGCCCTTTTGGCGCCCCCCTCCGGGGCGTTTCTTTTTACCTTGAAAAAAACCGCACTTTCTGGTACACTGCGCATTCAATCGCACCTTGGACAATTCAGCACCCATGGACGGGTGCCGCTCAAGGCGCACGACAACCCTCAACTCCCTCATTACGAGGGAAAGGAGTTTCTATGGCATTTTTGAATGCCGGGCAGCGGTTGTGGGAGACGCAACTGGCCCAGGGCACGGGGCTGTGCCTGGGCCTGGACTCGCACGGTCCGGACGCCGAGCACGAACGGCTCTACGCGGAGTTCGCACTCGATGGCGGCCGGGAGCGGTTCCAGAACCTGGTGCTGGAGGCCCGCAAGCAGGGATTTGTCGCCGGCGACGACCCATCACGGACGAGCCGCACCTCCACGTACCTGGCCGGGGTGAGTGGCTACCTGACCACCGTCATCGAGGCGGCCTGGGAGAACGGCATCCGCGTCTTCAAACCCAACATCGCGTTCTTCGAGCGGTTCGCGCCGTTCGGCGACTTCGTCCTGGCGCGGCTGTGCCGCCGCATTGAGCAGCTGGCCGTTGGCCAAAAGACCAGGAGCTTCGTCATCCTGGACGCCAAGCGCGGCGACATCAGCTCCACCCAGGAGCCCTACTACGCCGCCTACCTGTCGAGCGGCAACGACACGGTCATCCCCGGCTTGCCCGGACAGTTTGGCTTCGACGCAATGACCGTCACCACCTGGATGGGCGAAGACGTACTCACGCCGGCCCTCCCCTACCTGCAGCGCGGCAAAGGCGTTGTCGCGGTCACCCGCTCCTCCAACCCCTCCGGCACGACGCTGCAGGACCTGCGCGTCGGCGCCAATCCCGACGCGGCGCTGTCGGACAAGCAGCGGCCGTTCGCGGTCAGCGATGGCATCCTGGAGGAGATGGAATCCGCCCTCGGGTACCCCCCGACCGCTCAGGAGGTGATGCTCTTCCAGACCACGGCGTTCTGCCGGAAGCACGGCCTCGTCCAGGAGGGTGTGAGCCCCGTGTTCTCGGTGGTCGGCGCCACGCGCCCGATGAACCGCGCTTTCCGCATCCTGCGACCCGACGGCATCGCGCTGGTGCCGGGATTTGGCGCCCAGGGCGGCGCGTTCGACAACATCATGGCGCTGGCCATACCTGATGGCCCGATGCGCGGGCATCTGGGGATCCTGTCCTCGTCGCGCGCGCACCTCTACCCGTGGCGTAAGGAGTTCGGGGGTTCGGGCGACCCCAAGACTCTACGCTCGGACGTCGAACGCGCCATCGTCCAATTCCGCGCCGACGAGAAGGCCGCCTACGCCCGCGCCAGCATCGAGTTCCCGTTCGAATAGTCCGAACCTTCCGATCCGGCCGCACCGCGGCCGACCCCTCCACGCACCCACGAGGTGGCGCTCCTGCGCCGCCTTTTTTTATTTCCCTACCATCAGTACTCCCACCCAGCCCTTTCCGGGAAAGGGCTGGGTGGTGATTTATGCAAAGTTCTGCTATACTAGGAGTAAGAAAAAATCGCAAAACAAAAACAAAAAACTATGGCGAACCGTTCCGCACGGAGTGTTGCCCGCAGCCTTTGGCTTGCAGGGTTTTTTGTTGCCCTGCTGCCCATGGCCGCTCTGGCCCAGACGGGGTTGGATACCGATGCCGACGGCCTGACCGACGAAGAGGAAAAGCGCCAGTATCACACGGACCCCAACACTGCAGACACTGACAGCGACGGCTTCAACGACGGCGAGGAGATCGCGGGCGGCTACTCGCCGCGCCATGGCGGCAAGGCCTTACTCCTGACCGTAGACTCGGACCAGGACTTTCTGAACGACGCCTGGGAATTGCGGCTGGGCACGGACCTGCAGAACCCCGACAGCGACGGCGACCGCTTTCTGGACGGCACCGAGGTTGCTGCCGGCTACGACCCGACGGTGGCGGGCAAGGTCAAACGGGACAAGCGCATTGACGTCAGCCTGGACCGGCAGGAATTGACGTACGCGTTCGGCAACACCGTGCTGGAAACCTTTCCCATTTCCGGCGGGCTGCCGGGCACGCCCACGCCGGTCGGCGAATTCACGGTACTCGCGAAAGTGCCGGTCAAACACTACGGCGGCGCGGGCTTTGATTATCCCAACACCAAGTGGAACCTGCAGTTCACGGCGGTGCGCGGCCTGCGCTACTACATCCACGGCGCGTACTGGCACAACGATTTCGGGCAGCCGAAATCCCATGGGTGTGTCAACGTCAGCTACGACCGGATGGAGCGTCTCTACTGGTTTTCGCAGATCGGCTCCCGCGTGACCATCCGATAAAAAAGAGCCCCGCGGAGTACCGCAGGGCAGGCGCAAGGAGCGGGCACCGCCAGCTCACGGTTTACGCCGCAGAAAAAAACGTATGCCGCGAACGAACAGTTCGAAGGCGACTGCGGCGGCAACGACTGAGACGATCAGGGCCAGCTCCAGGCCGCGGGGGCGTTCATCATAGTTTCGGAACACGGACACGGCAGGCCTCCGTCGGGAAAAAGTACGACAAAAAAAATAACCGCTGCCCTCACCTTAGGGCAGCGGTTCTCGGTTTGTCAAAACTTCACCGCAGCCCGATGACGGCGACCATCGCCTCCACCACGGCCGGACGGTCGCGCCGGTAGGAAAAATACCGCTCCGATAGGCACGCCGTGCAGTCGGAACTCGTCTCGATGTGCTCGCGCCGCACCCCGCAGGCGTGCAGCTGCAGCGCGGCGACGGCCTTCAAATCCAGCGCCAGCGTACCGTCCGCGCGTCTCGTGAACGCGGCTGGGAAGGCGGCAAACCGCTCGGCCACGTCCGGACCGACCAAAAAATGACACGGCCCGATGCCGGGTCCGATGCCCACCAGCACGTCGGACGGACTGGTGCCGTACTGGTCTTGCAGCTGTCGCACCGTTGCCGCGGGGATACCCTGCTGCAGCGACCGCCATCCGGCATGGGCCAGCCCGACGGCTTGCCGTTTCGGGTCGTAGAAGTACAACGGCAGGCAATCACCCACCGTTACCGCCAAAAAGGTCTGCGGGGTGGCCGTCACCAACCCATCGGTGTCGCGCACCGCTGTTCCCCGCTGGGCGGCGGCCACCGCGGCAACCGTGGCGCCATGCGCCTGCTTGCACCGCACGGCATTGGCCGCCGCGAGGTCGATACTCGCGAAGTAGCGCTGGAAATTCTGGATGACCTGCGCCTTGCGCGCCGGGTCGGCCGCAGCCGTCATCGTACCGTGCTGCCGCGCGGACAACCCGCACACCAGCCGCGGAAAGGCGCCAAGGCTTGCGAACAGCGGATCTTCCATGACGGCTAGCTGGTCGCGTTCACCAGTGAATTCACCGCGAACGACGCGATGGCGTAGGCGGCGAAAATGATCGCCAACCCCACGACCCCCGCGATGATGACATTCTTGCCGCCCGCGGCCTGTTCCTCGTTGCCGCCCGCGGTCATGTACTTGAACCCGCCCCAGAAGATGCCAACAACCGCAACAACCCCCAGAAAACCCATCAGGATATTGATGATCAGCATGATGGTGGTCCGCAGGTCCTGGGTGCCCCATCCGACGATGGTGGAATACCCCAATCCCTCATTGACCGTCGCGCTTAATTGAGCGAACGCCGGCTTGGCGAACGGCAGCGCGGCAATTGCTCCGGCCGCACGGGTACGCATGCGCATAAATACGATCAGGTTACTCCCGGGACGTTAATCGTGGTGCCCCGGGGAAAATCTCGGTCCAAACTCGCGCGATCCTCCTCCGACAGCTGCCAGCCCAGCGCGCCCAGGTTTTCCGCCAAATGCGCAGGGTCGGACGTTTTCACCAGCGCGATGACGTTTTCCTTCTGCAGCACCCAGTTGACCGCCACCTGCGCCGGCGTCTTCCCATAGCGGCCGGCAATGTCATCCAGCAACTGCTGGCCGGGGCGGGACAGCTCTCCGTGCTTGCCGATGGGCCGGTACGCGGTCACCAGGATCCCCTGGTCGCGGCAGTAGTCCAGCGTGCCGTTGTCCTCGTACGCCCGCGCGACCAGGCTGTAGTGGATCTGATTGGTCGCCACGCCGGAACGGGAATGGCGCTGGGCTTCCTTCAGTAAGGGTACATCGAAATTGCTGACGCCAACAGCGCGGACCTGTCCCCGCTGCACCAATTCGTCCAGGGCGCCCATCGTCTCGGCGAGCGGTATCCCCGGATTCGGGCCATGGATGAGGTATAGGTCCAGATAGTCGACGCGCAATCGGCGCAAACTGTTGCGGCACGCGGCCAGCACGTCGTCATGCCGCAGATGGTTGGGGTAGACCTTGGAGGTGAGAACAACGCTGTCGCGCGGAACGTCGGCGATCCCCTGCGCGACCAGCTCTTCGCAGTGGCCGCCGGCGTAGACCTCGGCCGTATCAAGATGGCATAAACCCGCGGCTATGGCCGCACGAATTCCGGCGATGTCGCGCGCATCGTCATTGTCGGGGTTGCGCTGCAACTGCCCGCCCATTTGGTAGGTGCCAAACCCCAGCGCCGGCAGGGAGATCAACCTTCCTTTCTTGACCGGGATTAAGTGGTGCATACCCCGTAGGACAACGGTCGAACGCGTGCTACTCGCATTGTCAGGAAATTATTTTCTACGATGCCATTCGTCGACCCCCGTAGGTCCATTGTCCTACGGGGCAAGCGCTAACCCTCTTCCCCCAGAAATCGTACCAGGCGCCGCACCGCGAAACGCGGCAACAGCCGCACCAGAAAGACGCCCATTTTATTGCGGAACGTTGGCACCACCACGGCCTTGCCGGCGAGCATTCCGGCAACCCCGGCGCGCGCCACCGCCGCCGGGTCGGCCAAATGTCCGCGCATCAGCCGCAGATGGTGGAGATTCGCGCGCTCCTGAAATTTGGTACGGGTCGGGCCGGGGCACAACGCGGTCACCGTCACGCCGGAACCGCGCAGTTCCTCGTGCAGGGCTTCGGAGAACGACAAGACGAATGCTTTGGTGGCGTAGTAGACGGCCATCAACGGGCCGGGCTCGAACGCGGCCGTTGACGCGACGTTGAGAACGCGGCCAGACCCGCGCGACAGCATTGGCCCAAGCAGCAGTTTGGTCAGGCGCGTCAGCCCGAGCATGTTGAGCGACATCATCTCCAACTCCCGCTGCCAGTCGGTCGCCGCAAAGTAGCCATGCACCGCGAAACCGGCGTTGTTGACCAGGGCGTCCACCCGGACCCCGTGGTAGTCCAGTTCGCGGCACACCTCGATGGGGCCGGTCGGCAGCGACAGGTCGGCGGGAATGACCATTGCTTCCACCCCCGTGCTGGTGGTCAATTCCGCCGCGCGCAGCAGCAG
>JAUSGZ010000004.1 GCA_030648715.1 bacterium
CCCGGTGATGCTTGTGGGCAAACCTTGTGTTTGCACTGCGTTCTCTCTCCTTGCCCCCTTCGGGGGAAAGGCCGGGATAGGGGGCCGTCCTACTTCCCGGCCCCCGCGCCGATCTTCGCCAGTTCGTCCACCAGCCGGTCAATCTCGGCGATAGCCTCAATTACCGTATCGTGTATAAGAACTTGGGCCAGGAAACCCTGGAAGACGTCCTCATTGAGGCATCCATTGATTCGCGCGTCGTCGATTTAAAATCACTGGTCGATAAAAATCTCGGAACCATCAGCGGGAATGCCATCCACTGGAGTAAAGATGTGCTCCCTGACCTGGCGGCGCTCGGGCCGTTGGCCGAAGGAACGCTGGATTTCAGCCTCCTGCTGGTTGCGCCGGAAACGCTCGATGATGAAACGCAGGACCTGGCGACGGTGAGCACGGCCCGCGCGGTCATCGGTGCGATCAACGGGCTTCCCTCCGGCCAGGAAGTGAAGAGCGGTACCATCACCAATTCCGTAAATACGGCGCTGGAATTGAAGGCCGAGGGGCGGTATTTCAACGATGACAATATTGCCGTCGGCTCCGGTCCGTTGCCGCCGGTGGTGGGGGAAAAAACAAGTTTCCGCGTCTATTGGTCGCTGGGCAATAGCCTGCATGACGTGAAAGCGGTGACGGTCAGTACGGTGCTGGCGGCCGACGTTTCGTGGGAGGGAAAATTTTTGGCGACGACCGGGCAGTTGACCTACGATGCGAAGGAGCGGCGCGTGAATTGGACCGTGCCGATCGTCACCGCCAAGCAGACCGCCGAGGACGTCAATGCTTGGTTCGATGTGGCCGTGACCCCAACACAGGAACAAGTGGGCAAACTTTTGTTGCTGACGAGCGAGACGAGCCTGACGGCCAATGACGCCGTCACGGATTCCACCGTGGTGGGCCTAAAGCGCAGCATTACCTCCAATCTGGAGGACGATCCGTTCGGCGGCGGTCGCGGTCTGGTGGTGGAGATCGGACAATAAATAATTTCAAAATTACGGAGTTTGTCGGCGGCGGATGAAATTTCCGAATTTTTCGACACTATCGCATGGCTACGTTCACGGCACTAAAAAGATCAAAATATTCACACGCCCGGCTGACGCGCTTGTCGACCCCGCATGGTGCCATCCCGGGGCCGTTTTTTATGCCGATCGCGACGCGCGGGACCGTCAAACACCTGACGGCCGAGGAGGTCGGCGACCTGGGAGCGGACGTCATCTTGGCGAACACCTATCATTTGTCCCAGCGCCCCGGCGAGGCGATCGTCGCCGCCGCCGGCGGGTTGCACAAGATGATGGGCTGGCGCAAGCCGATCCTGACCGACTCGGGGGGCTTTCAGGTGTTTTCGCTGGCGCGTTTCCGGCAGGTGAGCGACCGCGGGGTGCGCTTCCGCGACCCGGCAAGCGGTGCGCTGTCGATGATCTCCCCTCGGCGCGCGATTTCCATCCAGCGTAAGCTGGGGTCTGACATCATGATGGTGTTGGACGAGTGCGTCGGCTACGGCGCGACGCGGCAGCAGGTGGCCTCAGCGGTTGACCGCACTACGCGATGGGCGCGGGAATCGGTGCGCCATATGCCCAAAGGGAGGCGGCGGCCGCTGCTGTTCGGTATTGTGCAGGGAGGGGTGTACCCCGAGCTGCGGCGTCGGTCGGCGGCTGACCTCACGGCGCTGCCATTCGACGGCTACGCCATCGGCGGCTTGGCGTTGCCCGGTATCCATGAGTCGCGCACGGAAATGCTGCGCGTGGTTCGTCAGGCCGCGGCCTTGCTGCCGGAGGAAAAACCTCGTTACTTGATGGGTGTCGGACGTCCCGAGGAGATCGTCGCCGCGGTGCGCTTGGGAATAGATATGTTCGACTGCGTGATACCGACTCGCGAGGCGCGCCACGGGCGGCTCTATGTGTGGTCGCGCCGTGTTCCGACATTCCGCACGAAGGATTTCTATCGAACCCTGGCTATCAAGAACGCGGCAAACCGGCGCCGATTCACGCCGCCCGACCGGCGCTGCCCCTGCCTGTTGTGCCGGCGCTACACCATGGCGTACCTCCACCACCTGTACAAGGTCGGTGAGCCGCTGGGCGCGCGTTTGGCAACGATGCACAATCTTCGATTTTACCTTGAACTGATGGTGCAGCTGCGGCAGGCAATACGGCGCAATGCGCTTTAGCTTCCTTGCCGTTCAATGTGCACGATGGGACCTCGGGTGAGGTAGTTTTGTGGTATAATTAGAAGGCTATGACCCACAGCGTCGTGATCTCATCGCTGAAAATATTCGCCGTGGATCTGATCGGACGGGTGCTGTTTTGGCCGCTGTGGTGGTACAGTTTCGGCTTGCGGCAGCTGATCACGAGTCTTGCCTCCGTGGTTTTGGAAGAAGAGCACCGCTTGGGGGTTGCGCTCTGGTGGCGCAACCTCTTTGTCCCGATGTACGGCCAGTACGATTGGGAGGGGCGGATCATCAGTTTCGTCATGCGCCTGTTCGTCGGGATCGGGCGCACCCTGCTGCTGGTCCTGTGGCTGCTGATCGTGCTGGCGGTTGCGGCGGTATGGATCGCCGCGCCCATCGCCGCCGGTTACTTCATGTGGCGCAATCTCGCCTATTATACGGCCATCCCGTGGCTCGTCGCTCCGTATGGCGCCTGAACCAAAGATCCCGCCGTTGGTGACCGCGTACCGTTGCTCCACCTGCGGGGGTACGGGGATAACGGGTGCGTCGTGGTGCAGTACCTGCCGCGGACGCGCCGTGGTTGGGCGCCAGGGTGACTGGCTGTTGTACTGGGGCCGCGCCATCGATGACTGGCATCTGCGCCAGCGCCATGTATTCGCGATCGCGGAGCATGCGGTCCTGACCCTACTGTTGTGCTTTGCCGCGTTGGGGGCAGGCGGCCTGCTGTGGGAGCTCAGCCGCGCGAATCAGACGGGCTATCCGTTGTGGCTGTTTTGGCGTCGCGAGAGCGTGTGGATGCTGGCGTTTTGGATGTCGGTGCTGTCGGACAGCTACCTGGTGTATCACTTCGCCATGCAGCTGTCCAAGATCCGGCACCTGCCGCGCCGCGCGGCGCGGGAAGCCGAGCCGTCACCGCTCCCGGACCGCTGGGAGGAGGCAGCGAAGGTCCCGCGCGCACGGCAGTTTGACCTCGCCCAGTTCTACAGCGAGCCCGCAATTTCGGCGGTGGAGAAGGCTTGGCTGCTGGCCCGCCGTGGAAATCACCAGACCGTCGCGCCGCTGCACCTGCTGGTCGCCATTCTGACCTTCTCGTCCACCGCAGAGATGTTCGTGCGTTTAGGGGTATCGTTCGATCAGCTGCGGCGGCGCATCATCAAGCTGCTGCCCCGGTACGCGGTGCCGACGGGTGATCGGCTGGCGATGTCGGCGGAACTGCGGGAGGTACTACTTGCCGCTTACGCCCAGGCGTTCATCGGGCGGCAAAAGAAAGTCGACCTGCCGGAGCTCCTGGAGGCTTGCGTGAAGACCTCCGAATTGGTCCGCGAATTGCTCTATGATCTGAGCGTGGATGGCGACAAGATCGCCAACGTGACGGTCTGGCTGCGCGTACAACGCGAACAGCGGGAGCGCGGGCATCAGTACCGTCGCAAGGCCGCGTACCGCTCCAAGCATTCGGGGGTGAACCGGACGATGACCGCGGTGGCGACGCCGTTCCTTGACCATTTCAGCCAAGACCTGACCCAACTCGCGAGGGTCGGCCTCCTGGAGCCGTGCCAGGACCGCGAACGCGAGGTGGCCGAGATGTTCCGTGTTTTGGCGGCCGGCGCGCGCCAGAATGTGCTACTGGTAGGCAATCCCGGTATCGGCAAGCGGGCCATTATCAACGGCCTGGCACGCCGCATGGTCGCCGAGGAAGTGCCGCCGATGCTGCAGGACAAGCGACTGGTCTCTATCGGCGTTGCGCGACTGATCTCCGGTGTCAGCCCGAGCGATGCCCAGGAACGGTTGTTGCACTGTTTAGCGGAAGCCCAACGTTCCGGCAACATCATCATTTTCTTCAATGACATCACCAAAATGGTCGGCATCACGCCCGGCGGCGGGGCGGCACTCGACCTGGCCGGGGCCTTAGCCCAAGCCATGACGCAGACGGGCTTGCAGGTCATCGCGACCGCCTTGCCCGCCGACTATGCCCGGTATTTGGAGAATCATGCGCTCGGGCAGGTGATGGAGCGGGTTGCCGTCGAAGAACCGGAGGTAAACGCCGCCATCCAGATCCTGGAGGCGAAGGCCGGGCCCCTGGAAGCGCATTACCAGGTGTTTTTTACCTACGATGCGCTGGCCCAGGCCGTTACCTTGAGCAGTCGCTACTTGCACGATCGATTCCTGCCGGAAAAGGCCATTGAAATTTTGGACGAGACGGCGGTACGCGGCTTGAACGAAAAGGGTAGACAGGCGAACGTCGGCGGGCAGGATATTGCCCGTACCGTCTCAGAGAAAACGAACATCCCGCTGACCGACGTGACGCAGAAGGAAGGCGAAAAATTGCTTCGCCTGGAAGACGATATTCATCAGCGCTTGGTGGACCAAGAGGAGGCGGTGGCCGTGGTGTCGGCGGCCATCCGACGAGCGCGGGCTGAATTGCGGGATACCCGGCGCCCGATCGTCAACCTGTTGTTCCTCGGACCGACCGGGGTAGGGAAGACGGAACTGGCCAAGACCGTGGCGGCGGTGTATTTCGGGCCGGGGAGCGAGATGATCCGTCTTGATATGTCCGAGTACCAGGAACAGTCGTCCGTGAACCGGCTCCTGGGCGCGCCACCCGGGTTTTCGGGCGCCGGGAGCGGCGGGTACCTGACCGAGGCGGTGCGGCGGCGGCCGTTCGCGCTCGTGCTGCTGGATGAGCTCGAAAAGGCCCATCCCGAGATTTTGAACCTATTTTTGCAGGTCATGGATGACGGGCGCTTGACGGATGCCGCCGGCCGTACGATCGATTTTACCAACGTCATATTGATCGCGACGTCCAACGCCTGCACGCCGACGATCCAGCGGCTGGTCGGGGAGGGGATGGCGGTGCCCGAGATCAAGGAACAGCTGATGGGCGGAGAGCTGCAACAGCACTTTCGCCCCGAATTCTTGAACCGCTTTGACAGCGTGGTCGTATTTAAACCGCTGGGTCACAAGGAGGTGCGGCAGATCACCCGTTTAATGCTGGCGGAAGTCGGGGAGCGCCTGGCGACCAAGGGCATCGCGCTTGCTCCGACCGAGGCGGCGATCGACGAGCTGGCGGCCGCGGGTTTCGACCCGCAGTATGGCGCCCGTCCGTTACGGCGGGTGATCCAGGAGCGGGTGGACGACGTGATCGCCATCAAGATCCTCCGCGGCGAACTGCAGCGGCGCGACACCATCGTCCTTGACATCGGGGGTTCAGTGACGATTAAGAAACCGGCGGTACTCTAGCGCAGGATGCCATGTCCCGTTGGTGGTTTTACCTGGCCGTACTTGGCGGCGCGGCGCTCACCTCGTGGGCGCTCTCATTTTTCGTCCGCGTGCTGGCGCGCCGTTTCGGCGCTCTGGACCTGCCGGACACGGGAAGGAAGCGGCATGCCGGGCCCATACCCCTACTGGGGGGACTGGCGGTGTGGGGCAGCGTGCTTGCCGCCGCCGTGTTCCTGTGGAATACGGGCTGGTTGCCGGATGCCCACAGCACCGCGCGCGTATTGGCCGCAGCCGGGCTGGGCAGCGCCGTGCTGATGGCGGTCGGATTCATCGACGACCGTTTCCGGCTGCCGCCAATGGCGCAGCTGTTTGGGCCGTTGCTGGCAGCTACGATCGTACTTGCCGGGGGCGTGCGCATCGAGCTGGTCACGAATCCATTCGGCGGCGTCCTCTTCGTGCCGTGGTGGCTGGCGGGTTCGCTCACGTTCATCTGGCTGGTCGGGATGATGTATACGACCAAGCTCTTGGACGGTTTGGATGGGCTGGTTTCCAGCATCAGTGCGATCGGAGGGTTGATCATTTTCGGGGTCAGTTTGGCCTGGGATGCGCCGTCCGCCGCGACCGGCGTGCTGGCGCTGGCATTCGCCGGCAGCTGCATTGGGTTTCTTCCGCACAATTTGAATCCTGCCCGGCTATTCCTCGGCGAGGGGGGGAGTGTTTTTACTGGCTTCACGCTGGGACTGCTGGCGATAGTCTCGGGCAGCAAGATCACCACGGCACTGCTGGTCATGGGCGTGCCGGTCGCCGATGCCGCGTGGGTCATCATTGAACGGATCCGGCATGGAGCGGGGGTCACCCGCGGCGACCGGCGACATTTGCATTTTCGTTTGATCGAACGAGGGTGGTCGCCGCGGCAGGTGGTCGCCTTGCTGTCCTCGCTTTCGGCAGGGTTCGGCATGACGGCGCTGGTGGCGTCCCCGAAAGGGAAGCTGGCCGCGCTGGCAGCGTTAGTGCTGCTGGTAACGTGGCTTTTACGCTGGAGCCGAAAGCCTCGCAGCATCAGCTAACCTATGCAGTTGCGCAGCTTTGGAGTCGTCGGCGTCGTGTTCGGGATGCTCCTCGCATTTGTGTGGCTCGTCCTGCGGGCGCGCCCGCAGGCCAGCACCGAAACACCCATGATCACACTGAATGTCGGTAGCGTAATCGTGCAGGCAGAGATCGCCGACACGCCTGCGCGCAAGGCGCGAGGTTTGTCCGGCCGAGCCAGTCTGGCGGATGGGAGCGGCATGCTCTTCCCGTTCGCGCCGGTTCAGCGACCCACTTTTTGGATGAAGGATATGCTCATTCCGCTGGATCTGGTCTGGATCCGCGGCGGGAAAGTCACGGAGATAACGTCCAATGTGCCACCGCCGTCCGGCAGCGGAGCGCTGCCGCTGTACCGTCCCGCCGCCGGCGTGGATGCGGTACTGGAAGTAGCCGCCGGTTTCGCGGAACGCGCCGGGGTTGCCGTTGGCGATACCGTTCGCCAGGCTCCGGTCCCTTGACGGCGGGGCTCATTTCCGCTATAGTCTAGCAATACATTATTCCCCGCATATGAAGCAGGCAGTCATCACTTGTATCGGTAAACAGTACCTCGTGCACGCCGGGAGCCGACTGACCGTTGATCGCGTCGCCGGAGAGGTGGGCGACAGCATTGAGTTTCCGGTGCTCCTCACGTTCGAGGGGGACGGCAATGTCTCGGTCGGGAAGCCGCAGTTGAGCGGAACGGCCAAGGCAAAGATCACGGTCCAAGGCCGTGCGAAGAAGCTGACCGTCATTAAGTTCAAGCGCAAGGTCCGCTACCGCCGCAAACACGGGTACCGCCACCTGACAACCACGTTGGAGATCACTTCCGTCTAGCTGAAAACCCCAACTTCATCCGCCGCCCGCATCACGGGCGGCGGTTTTTTGTGCGCTTGACCGCAGGACCAGGGTGGACTACAGTGGTGTACCGTTCGTTCTTCGTCAATTTGCCAAGATCGTACATTGAAAGGAGGTACTCCGTGTGTGGAGTTGCCGGCTATATCGGACCCACGTCGGATGCTGCGGCGGCGGTCCTGAGGATGATGATCGAGATCGAGGGTCGCGGACCGCACTCCGCCGGCCTCGCTGCGGTCACCGCGGACGGTCTGCGCCACCAGAACCGCCTGGGTTCCGCCAGCCACCTGGCCCAGCGGATCCCGTTGGATCAGTTTCACGGCCGTGCCGCTATCGGCCACGTCCGCTACGCCACCGCCGGGAGTCTGGAAGACGCCCAGCCATTGGTGGGCGAGATCGCTGGGCGGCGGATCGCCATTGCCGTCAACGGCGATACGGTGACCATCCATGGCAAGCCGGTCAACGAGTACCGCAAAACCCTGCAGACTGTCTACCGGGCGCGGTCGGACACGGAAACGCTGCTGCATCTGATCGCCCAAACTCCGGGCGACGATCTCGTGGAGCGGATACAAAACGCATTTTGCAGCGTTGAGGGTGCGTGGAGCATGATCGCGCTTATCGACACCAACCAGCTGGTTGCCATACGCGACCCGTGGGCATTCCGTCCCCTCTTGCTGGCCTGCGGGAAAGAAGGATTCGCTATCGCTTCGGAGGACTGTGCCTTCTCCCCATCGTGGTGGAGCCGGGTGCGTGAGATCCGTCCCGGCGAACTGTTGTGCATCGGTGCCGACTTGGTGCCGCAGTCCCGGCAGTACCGGCCCGTCGCCGAGCGTCTCTACCGCTGCAGCTTTGAGGATGTTTACCTCAAGAGCCCCGGCAGCCGCGGCGTCTTCCTATTCCGCACCGCCTGTGGCAACGTACTCGCTGAAGAAATGCTGGCTGCCGGCGGCATTCCCGCGGGCGTGAGCGCAGTCGTCGCGATGCTGGATTCCGGCCGCGATGCGGCGAACGCTTTTGCCCATCGTCTCGGGCTGCCGGTCATGAGCGGTATCAACCGCACGCGTCTTGGGCGCGATGTGCGCACGTTCCTGGGCCACAGCGAAAACGACCGTCTGCGGCTCGCCGCCCAGAAACACCTGCCTAACCCTGAGGTGCTGCAGGGGCGCGACGTACTGCTGGTCGATGATTCCATCGTCCGGGGGGACACGCTCGGCGTCGTCATCAAGATGATGAAAGCGGCGGGCTGCCACGCCATTCATGTCGCCATCGCTTCGCCGCGCGTTACGGGCGCCTGCTACTACGGCATTGCCACGCCAACGACGGAGCAGCTGATCGCCGCGCAGGCAACACTTGAGGAAACTTGCCAGCGCATCGGGGCCGCCAGCCTCCGCCACCTGTCCATCCCGGGTTTCCAGTCATGCTACGCGCATCTTTCCATTGTCGGCTTCCGCGAACGTTTGCGGCCTGGTCGCGACGTTTGCGACGCGTGCATGACGGGAGACTACCCGCCGTTCGTACCGCCTGCACATACCACCAAGCGGGTGCCCTAGGGCATCCGCTCTTTTTTACCCGGAGAATATTTTACGCTTCGCGCCGGTAGCTCAAGGCGTGGGAAAGCGTTACTTCATCGGCGTATTCTACATCCGAGCCCAGCGGGAGCCCGCGCGCGAGCTTGGTCACTTTCAGACCGTTTTCTTTTACCAGCGGCTGGAGCAGGCGCTTTATGGTCAATGACGTCCCTTCTCCGGGCACGTCCGGATTGAAAGCCAGGACTACCTCGCGCACGTTATCGCGCTGAATGCGCTGCAGCAGGGCATCAATGCGCAGTTGTTCAACGTTCATACCCCCGATGGGGTCTACGGTACCGCCCAGGATATGGTAGCGTCCCTGGAACTGGCCGGTCCGTTCTAATGCGAGGAGGTCCTGCGGTTTGGCGACGACACACAGGAGCCGCGCGTCGCGAGAAGAATTTCGGCAAATGGCGCAGGGGCTGCCCTCGGAAAAATTGCCGCACTCACTGCAGGTCTGCAGACTCGCCGCCAGTGCCTGCACGGCCCGTCCGAATTGCTCCACTTCGGTCTTAGAACGTCCGGCCAAAAACACTACCAAGCGTTCAGCGGTCTTCAGACCAATGCCCGGCAGCCGGCTGAATTGGGTGATCAACTCTAAAATTGGACGGGGGTAGTAGCCCACAGTAGAAAGTAGGGACGAACTGCGCCGTCCCTGACTTAACTCTTGCCTAACCCGAGCCCCTCAAGCCCGCCGCGCGCGCGGATCTTGTCCGCTGCGACACGCTGCGCTTTGTCGATGGCTTGGTTGATGACCTCGGGAAGACGTCGTTCCAGCTCCTGCTGGTTCATGCCGGGAGGCAACGTAAGGCGCTGGACGTCAAGATTGCCATCCAACTCGAGGGTGATGCCGTTACGCTCGATGGTAATGTGTTCTCCAGAGAGCTCGCGTTGTAGCATTTTAGCGGCGGAACGCAGCTCTTTGAATTGTTTGAGCTTTTGAAACATAGCAGGGGCGTAAAGAATAAGTTAGAAAGAAGGACCAGCGTTGTCGTTGATCTGTTTTTCCACTGTTTTGAAAGTGACGCGCTGCTCGTCGAAGAAGAGCGACACTTTGCCGGTCGGGCCGTTGCGGTGCTTGGCGATGTAGACTTCGGCGATGTTCTTGCGGTCCGGCGGCAAGTCGCGCTGGTACATGGCCTCGCGGTAGATGAACATCACGACGTCCGCATCCTGCTCGATGGAGCCCGACTCGCGCAGATCGGCGAGGCGCGGTACGTGCGTCTCGCGCGCTTCCACGGAACGCGACAACTGCGAAAGCGCCATGACCGGAATGTTGAGTTCGCGGGCAATGGCCTTCAGGCTGCGCGAGATCTCCGAAACCTCCTGGACGCGGTTCTCCGCGCCGCGGCCTTCCATCAACTGCAGGTAGTCAATGACCATCAGGCCGAGGCCGTGTTCGGATTGCAGTCGGCGCGCCTTGGTGCGAATCTCCATGATGTTGGCGCTGGCGGAGTCATCAATAAAAATAGGCGCTTCCGACAGCACGCCCAGCGCGTGGCCGATGCGCGTGAAATCGTCATTCTCCCCTTGGTCCGACAGCATGCCGGTCCGCATTTTCCATAAGTTCACGCCCGCCTCGGCGCACAGCAGCCGGTCCACCACCTGCTCTTTGGACATTTCCAGCGAGAAGATACCGACCGGTATCTTGCCTTTGACCGCGACCTGCCGCGCGATGTCCAGCGCCAGCGTGGTTTTCCCCATGGACGGCCGTGCTGCCAGGATGATGAGGTCCGAGTTCTGCAGGCCGGCGAGTTTGCTGTCCAGGTCGCGGAAACCCGTGGGGGTGCCGCGCAACTTGCCGCTTTCCTTGTGCAATTCGTCGATGCGGTCGAATGCCTCGGTGAGAACTTCGCGGATGGGGGTAAACGACCGCCGCAGGTACCGCTGGGTGACCGAAAAGAGGAGCTGCT